>JAFTAC010000568.1 GCA_017458805.1 Victivallales bacterium
GGTCCTTTTTATGTCCTTTTCTTTGTCCTTTTTAGATTTTAAATTAAAATAGCATAATAATATGGTTTGTCAAATTCAAAGACGATTATTTATTACATTATGTTTTCTATACAGGATGGCTATAAAATTTGAAAAATAGAAAACAGAAATTATATTATTTCTTAAATATAAAAAAGACATTAAATGGACATAAGTTTTCAATTTCCCAGAGAAAAGAGAATGAGATTCTACTACTTCAATTCCACGCATTGGGACCGTGAATGGTACCAGTCCTTTCAACAATACCGCAAGTATCTGGTTGATACTGCCGAGCTTCTGATGAATTGCTTTGATGGGCAGTCTGGCTTCTCGAAGTTTACCTTCGATGGGCAGACCATTGTGCTTTATGACATAACTGAGCTGCGTCCGTCGTTGCAGGAGGGGTTGAAACGGGAGATAGCCGCGGGGCGCCTGAATGTGGGACCATGGTATGTCATGCCAGACGAGTTTCTCGTTTCCCTGGAGGCGTTGGTTAGGAATCTTCAGGCAGGGCGCGAAATCGCGAAGGAGTTTGGTGGAGATGCCTGGCCCGTCGGATATATCTGCGACATATTCGGCCATGTGGCTCAGATGCCTCAAATCATGCGTGGCTTTGGGTTGGAGGGTACCGTGGTATGGCGTGGCTTCCCGACGGACAAGGGGGCGCGAATGCTTTGGCGCAGTCCCGACGGCACCGAGATACCCGTGATACGATTGATACCAAGGAATGGTTACGCCAATTTCACGCTGGAAGTGCGTGGAACCTGGAATAGGCCCCTTGACGAACAGACCTTCAAGAAGCGTTTTTCCGAATGGGTGGAATCCACACACAACCATTTCGGTGACGCCTTCGTCCTTTCGGATGCACTTGATCATTGCCAGCCATACGGGAACATCACGCAGCTTTTCACGTGGATTAAAGAGCTGTATCCAGACGCAGAGGTGATTCATTCAGACTACCGTGATTATTTTGCATTGGAATATGGCGGGACGCTTCCTGTCACCGAGGGCGAGCAGCTTGTTTCTGCCGAGAACTTCAACGGCACCACCCAGATTTCCGCTACCCTCAGTTCCCGCTATGATGTAAAGCTGGCCAATGATACATGTCAGAACCTTCTGGAGCTGCAGGCAGAGCCCCAGGCGGCCATACGTGTGATCTACGGGCAGCCATTGTCGCCTGAATCACTACGCTATGCCTGGCGTCATACGCTTCAGAACCACGCCCACGACTCGATATGCGGCTGCTCAATAGACCAGGTTCATGGTGAAGTACTGAGGCGCTTCGAGGAAGTGAAGACGCTTGGGGGCTGCTTCGAGCAGGAATTCCGCTTCCTTGACCGCAAGGCTCTCACAGGTCTGGATATCTATGACGAGACTTTCGACGGATACAACACAAAAGAGGGGAACGAAAGGATGGAACTCCTTAAGGCGGAGGCGGATCAGAATGGTGTCTATCTGCTCCGCATCTTCAATCCATTGCCTGTCACTAGTGCAATCTCACGCAAAATCACATTGCTGTTTCCCACTGCTGTGCCATATCCAAAGCTCCAGGCAGAGCCATTCTTCCATGAGCATGTCAACTCCTTCCGCATATACACCGAGTCTGGCCAGGAGCTGCCGTACAGCATAAACGTCATCGAGAGAAACCAGCTCTGCGAATTCCACAGGGGTGACTACCGCAAATACGACCTTGTCACCATTATCTTCCAGCCTAAGCTGCGTGGCTCTGGTTGGACTACCTTTACCATTCGCCCTGCGGAGGAGCCAGCGGTTCGCTTCTACGATACGCTTCGCAGTGGACGCATGGAGGCCGACAACGGCATTCTGAAACTGTCCGTGCATTCTGATGGCACATTCACCGTGACGGACAAGCGCTTGGGACGCCAATATGGCCCCTTTAACAATTTCTTCATCGACCGTGAAATAGGTGACGGCTGGAACCATGTTGCCCCATACGGTGGACCCGTCTGGTTGGATGGTGGCCACGCAAGCGTGCGTCTTCTTACGGATAATCCAGTGCGGGTGGAGTATGAAATCACCAGAACACTGCGCATCCCCCGCGAACTTGTCTTCAAAGGCGACATCCATGAATCCTACACGGGAATCGCAGAAAGCGCAGATTGCGTGGAACTTGCCATCAGGACACATCTTCTGGCGCTCGACAAGGAAAGCAACATCCTCTCTCTTAGAACGGAGATGGACAACACTCTCCGCGACTGCCGCATACGCCTGGAGTTCCCCACTGGCATTGAGGGTCGGTGGTTCGCCTCGCAATGCGGATACATTGTGCAGCGCAACCCTGGACACGAGCACGGTACGGAAAGAGAAGCATGGCTGGAGCGAGAACACATAGGGCGCAATGTCGATGGAATCCTCGGAAAACGGGATGAAAACGGAGGTTTGGCTGTGCTGACCAAGGCGGGCGTACATGAAGGCGGCTGCTTGGACGATGCTTCTGGTACGCTTTTCATCACGCTGTTGCGCGCATTCCGCCGCACTGTTCATAAAAACGGTGAGAGCGAAGGCCAGTTGAACAAGCACCTGACATGGGAGTATGGCCTGTTTTTCTTCACGAAGAACACGACATACACGGAGATGGCACAAGGTCTCCAGGTCTTACGCGCACCTATCACGACACATCTCGTCGCGCATTCACTTGTCAAGGCGGAGCCAGAGCAGAAATCCATGCTCTCCATCGAAGGCAATCTGCTGCTCTCCTGCTTCAAGCCTGCAGCAGATGACGGGGCGGCTAGGAGTGGCACTGTCATCGTGCGTCTTGTGAACCTTTCAGACACGCAACAGGAAGGCGTTGTCAGATTTGCAAAGCCCTTCAGTCAGACCTTCCTCTGCCGCCTTGATGAGGAAGGCGGCCAGCTAGTGGCGCAGGATGCTGACTCCATCTCTGTCACAGCTTCCGCTTGGCAGTTCATCACCCTTAAGGTCAAGTTCTAGTAGTTCAAAATGTTACCCAAAGTAATTTCAAGACTAACACGAAATGCGCTAAGAGATGGGCAAATTTCGCGCTAGTCTTGAAATTACCTCACTTGTTCGCGGGTACCATGGAGGACGCGAAAACGCGCAGCTTCTGCATCGGCACAATGCGACAGTAATTGCTGGTAGGCTCGTCATCGAAGCTCAGGAAGGTTTCCGCGTTCCTGACAAGTCCTGAATAGTCCATCTGGACGTTGGTACAGGGTGGATTCAGATGTTCCAGCATGGCAGAGCATCCAATGGTGGCTACGAAAACCTGGCGGCCAATTTCAAAACCAAACTCCTTGGCGGCTACATAGACATCCTGCGCCAAGCATTCCTCCATGCAGAATATGGCCATTTTTTCCGCATTGCCCAACGGATTGGCTTTGCGGAAGAACTCCAATACTTTTCTTCTGTAATAATCTCTGGGGACACTGTCATCCAGCGAAGACATATCCCCAAATGGCACTATATAATCCTCGGCATTGGCATAACCGAACTCCTGCATGCACGCAAACCATGCATCATAGCGCTTGCGTGAGGAAGTCGGCTTTTTGAAACCGCAGTACCAGACTGGAAGCCCCGTCGTCTGCAGCAGGTGACGAACAGCCAGGACTGCGCCTGTGAAATGGTCAAAAACTATGGAAGGAGCCGTTAGATTCTCCACAGTGCGGTCAAGCAGGAGAATTCTCACGCCTCTTGCAACGGCCTGTCCAAGTGCCTGCAGAACTGCGGGGACCGTGGGGGGGATGAGGATGGCCTTGTCCTTAGGAGACAGGCTGTCCAAATGGCGCACAAGCAACTCCGCGTCCTGATTAATGTCAAACATCTTCAGCGGGATCCCCAGCCTGTTGGCTAGGTTGTTCAGTTCGCTTGACACCTCGCTTTCCAGAAGACTGTCGCACCAGCGGTAGTAGCATACATTGCAATTCTGCATGGTGACAGTGTTGTTTGTCAACTGGAATAGGTTCTCCAGAAAAGCTCCTTGGCGGGGAACGCGACGGATTACATGCGCACGTTCTAGCTTGTCGAACAAAAAACGTATCGTGTTTCTGGCCACGTTCATCCGCTTGGACAACGAGACTTCATTGCCAATAAAGCTTCCAGCTGCAAGACTATTTGACACAATCTCAGCCTGAAGGTTGGTCAGTACGCGCCGCTGCATTTTCGGAAACTGGTTGCCGTCTATCTCTATCATGTTGGGGCTTTCGGGGTGAATAAAAATGGTCAAAAACAGCTATTGGACATATAGTCCATACTTTCTTTACTTTACACAAGAAATTGGAAATTGCCAATATGGTGGCTTCATATTTGTTGACGCAGGCCATTTCCAAGGCTATAGTCCAAGTGTCGATCGCAGAGGGATTCCCCAAAGTGCATGATTTCTCTTGATAACTCAAGTGAATTTGATTGACGTGGAGTTTTTTTGCATTATATTGAGTGATTCTAGAGATTCTAGAGATTCTAGAGATTCTAGAGATTCTAGAGATTCTAGAGATTAACCAGGAGCCTTTCAATGGAAGAAATGAGATTTGAATCGAAGTATCGTGACAAGTTCGTGACCCGCACCATCAACCATGCGCAGCCGCGGCCTGCTTGGTGGCGCGTGCGCATCGAGGAGATTGTGGAGGAGATGAAGAAGGTCAAGAAGGGCAAGCTGGAGATTATCACCCGCACGCCTGGCGATTTCCCCGTCTTCGCTGTGAGTTACGGCAAGACCTCGCCTCACCGCAAGGTCAACTGGCCCAGCGCGACTGGCTCGCCGAACCCGAGTGTCTATGCGAACAACGACCCCGAGGTAATCATGGCGGTGGCGGGCATCCACTCCGAGGAGTGCGAGGGCATTGTCACCATGCTGAACCTGATTTCCCTGCTGGAGACGGGCAAGGACCTGCGTGGCAAGGAGAATCCGCACCTTGTCGAACTATGCTCGCACTATCGCCTCGTGATACTTCCCTGCGTCAACATGGACGGACGGGCCGTTGCCCCTGACTGCCTGTGCGGCTGCACACATGACGACTACCTCCCTCTGCACTCAGTCTTCAAGAACGGCGAGCAGCTCAAATGGCCTGCGCTGAAAGAGTATTTCCCGATGCCGATGGAAGAGCTTTCGCAGCTGGGCACCTACTACAACTCGGAGGGCTACAACATCATGTTGGACTGTGCGCCTGGAAATATCAAGTCCCCCGAGGCGAACGCCATCCTGCAGCTGGCGGACCGCGAGCGCATCGACTGCTTCCTCAACTTCCACTCCTGCGGCGGCGGTTCCCATGTCATACCGCCTAGCCATCTGAACTATCCGCGCAATATGAAGACCGTTTTTGCCATCCGCAACGCATGGCTGGAGAAGCAGGGGCGCGAGACGGACAAGGAGATGAAGGCCCGCGACGGCCAGAGCGACATCAACATCGCCGTCACCCTTGCAACAGGTGCCGTTGCGCTGACCTTCGAGATGGACGCGCTCACGCTTGAGCCCTTTGACAACAAACTCAAGTACGGCTACGACCTGCTGGAGGCCACGATGGAACAAGGCCTTAAGGAAAAGCTCTGCCCGAGAAACGAGTTGCTCGGAAAATAAAAAGGAGATATTATGTTGAAAAAAGCATTAACAGCGGTGATGACCCTGGCGGCAACCACGCTCCTGGCGGGCGAGATGCTATGGAACGGGGACCCTGATGCGGTGAAATCAGGCAGGAGTTTGCGCGACACGAAGCTGGTGGTCGAGAACAACGAAATCGTCATCACGGGAACCAATACCTCCAATGGATATGACTATATCGTGTGCGACATTCAGGTGGAGCCCTTTGTTGTTGGCGACAAGTGCATCAGCGTTGAGTTCTTCACGGAAAAGCCTGAGGATGGAGACAGTTTCTACGTCAAGGCCTTGGACGAAATGGGGCACAACGTTCTCTCGTTCATGACCTACAACGTGCAGAATACCTACAAGCGCTATCTCTGCATCCCCGACTATGACAGCCGTGAGGGCATGAAGTGGTTCAAGGCCGATATCCGTGCATCGCGCGAGGAGCCCATCGTCAAGTTCCGCATCTTTCTGGGGCGCAGGACAAACCTTGGCACAATTCGCGCTCACCTGCGCAACCTGGCACTGGCCGAGCCGCCACCATTGCCCAAGAAGGCGGAATGCGTCGATTTGGGCGTGGGCATCGCCTCCGCCGAACTGCGCAACTACACGGCGTTCTGCGACGCAAAGGGTCACCCGTTTGTCCTCTCCATGCTTCTGGACATGGGGAAGCCATACGTGCTGCTGACGGATGCCATGACGGGCGAGAACCTGCAGTATTATGTTCCCGATGGTGTTTACGGGCAGGTGTTCGGCGGCGTCCTGACGGGCGACGGCAAGTTCGTCTGGGGCCTGAACAAGGCCGTCATTTTCGATGTGAACACACGCGATTATGTTGTCTCAGGCAGGGCGCCTGGCTCCACGCTCTGCGCGTATGATGCCAAGGATGGCACTGTCTATCTAGGCAGTGCTCCGCAGGCGCGCATGGTCTCCGTCAACCCGAAGAGTGGTGAATACCATGACTGGGGGCGCATGGACGACAAAGAGGACTATCTCAGCCATTTGGCGGAGGACAAGGAAGGTTACATCTACTGTGGCATCGGCACAGCGCGCGGCAACATCGTCGCCTTGAATCCGAAGACGGGCGAGCGCATCCAGATGCTTTCCGAAGAGGAGCGTGCCTGGGGAACCGCGCATGTCTATGCGGGTACCGACGGCTATGTCTATGGCAACTTCAAGAGTTTCCAGGCGAAGATGCTGGCGGGCAAGATTGTTGAGAGGAACGTGAAGAGCCCTGGTAGGGCAATCGACCGCTCCGTCCACTACGGCACGCGCCATTCGGAGTTCGGCAACGGCATGAAGGTGAAGGAGTACAACCTGAACGAACGCTATATGGTCATCCAGTACCAGGACGGATCCACCAAGAAGTTTTCGGTGGACTACGTCTCTGGCGGGCTGGATTTGACAAGCATGGCGCGCGGGCCGCAGAACGACATCTATTTCTCCAGTGCGCACCCGCACCACCTAGGGCATCTTGTGCCGTATGAAGACAAGCTCGTCAATCTGGGCTACAACAACATCGTCTCTGGCGGCAATTTCTGTAACATGGTTGCGGCGGGGGGCAAACTGTACGCAGGCGAGTATGCAGGTGGGCGCATGTGGATGTACGACCCGTCGAAGCCCTACTTCGTGGGGGCGAACACTTCAGCGATGAAGAACTTCGGCGTTCCCTTCTCGGAGATTGTGAGCAACAGCGATGTTAGCAACGGCCACTGGACCATCCTCGGCATGGGACTTCTTTTCGGCTATGGTGATAACGCTGAGAATTCCTTCAAGGTGAAGCTGAACGCACCAGAACCTGGCAGGTACTACCTCAACTTCCAGCTCTTCAAGTATGGCAGCTATGGTACGGTGACCGTCAAGGCGGGCGGCGTCGAACAGAAATACAATGTGCAGGACGACAAGCAGACCAATTACCCCATCGTAAACCTTGGACCATTCGACGTGAAGGACAAGGTCTTCCCCGTCGAGTTCTCTGTCCAGCGGAACGACAATCCCAATAGTAGTTTCTTCTTCTCGCTTATCGGTCTGGAGCTTTCCAAGACGGCGACGGTGGAAGGCAAGAAGGAGCCTGTGACTCCCAACAACCCCTGCATTTTGGGTACGTGGAAGAACCTGGTGACGCGCCCCCGCACTGTTGCGGTCCATCCCTCGGGTGACTATGTGGTGGTCGGTGGCTACGCGAACTACGGACTGACGGGTGGTGGTCTCGGCATCCACAACCTCAAGACTGGCGAGAACACCGAAATCGCCAACGAGAACGTGATACCTGGCGAGAGCTGCATCTGCATGGAGTTCCTGCCAGACGGCAACCTTATCGGCGGCACCAGCATGGATGCGCCTGGCGGCGGGCATCTCCTTTCACAGACGGGCAGCGTCTTCGTGCTCGACTGGAACACCCGCAAGGTGGACCGCTTCGTCCACATGGAAAAGGCGACCAACGTCATCGCCATCGCCTACTGGAATGGCGTGATTTTCGCAGGTGCGAATGACAACAAGCTGCATGTCATCGACCCTGCTACGATGAAGATTCTTGCCTCCTACGACGTGCACACTGGTGGCTATATGCTTCGCAACGGCCTCCAGAAGAGCGAAGACGGCAAGGAACTCTATCTTGTCATGAACAAGGAGATTTTCAAAATCAACCCCAAGACGAATGCACCTGATGAATATATGATGCCATCGGCTGGCATTACAGGCGGTGGCCCCATCTTTGGCGACAGGTTGTATTTCATCCTGGAAGGCGTCAAGGTCGGATATATCAAGATGCTGAAATAAGGAGATGTTCGAAATATAAGGAGAGTTTTAGCATGATACTGGACATTCACACGCACAATTTCAAAGGGCACGCCGACGAGGTGGCGGCTTCCGCCGCCGCCCATGGCATCGACCGTTTCATCTTTCTGGGGGATGTGCTTCGCTACGGCGACCAGCCAACCCCCGAGCAGATTCGGCAACTCAACAACGAAACACAGGCGGACGTTAGAAGCCACTTCGACCACTGCCGCGGCTTCTGCTTCCTCAACCCCGACAATCCCCCCGAGTTCCTTGTGGAGGAGGCCAACCGCTGCCTTGACATGCCCGAGTTCATCGGTATCAAGATGGAGGTCTGCACCAACTGCCGAAGCACAAAGCTTGACCCGTTCATGAAGATTCTTGAAGAGCGGAACCTGCCTTTGCTGCACCACTGCTGGTACAAGACAACAGGCAAGCACCGTTTTGAGTCGGACCCGTCGGACATCGCCGACCTGGCGCGCCGCTTCCCGAAGGTGAAGATTGTCATGGCGCACCTCTGCGGCATTGGCATCCGCGGCGTCGAGGATGTTGTTGATTGCCCCAATGTCTGCATCGACACGTCGGGCGCCCAGCCCGAAGCGGGCCTGGTGGAGTATGCCGTGAAGCGCATCGGCGCAGAGCGCATCGTCTATGGCTCTGACGCCACCTGCCGTACCTTTGGTGCGCAGCTGGCGAAAATCCGCGAGGCGGACATTACCGAGGCGGAACGGAAACTTATCTTCTGCGACAATGCAAGGAGGCTTTTGGGATGGTAAAGGTTACTGCTTTTGACGTGAATCTATCAACTGGCCGCTGGCCCTTCAGACCATATCACTATCAGACGATGGAGAAGATGGTTCCGCATCTGGCGTTGTACGGCATCAAAGGTGGCCTTGTCCGTTCCGCACAGGCGGCCTTCTCGGCGGACCTTCTGGCGGAGAACGAGGAACTGGAGCAGGTCTGCAAACCCTTCGCGGGATTTGTGCCGCTGCCCGTCGTAAACCCCGCATATAGCTTCTGGCGCGACATGCAGGCGCGTGCCCTCCTGCTTCTCCCATCCTTCCAGAACTACTCACTGCTGGACGGACGCACGCTGGACATGGTGCGCACCCTGGCCGCGAAGGGTCACAGTTTCGTCATCCCCCTGCGCGAGGAGGACGAGAGGGCGCAGCATCCGCTCTGCCAGGTCAAGGCACCTACGGCAGACATCCAGGGCTTCGCGGAGGCGGTTCCAAACGCCCCTATCATCGTCCTGAATTGCTATGCAGGCGAGAACAATCGCTGGACCGCGCCGAATGTCTATTTCGACATCGCCTTCTATGAACCCTTCAACATCACAGCCTCCTTGCGCGACGCCCCCAAGGGACATGTCCTCTTCGGAAGCCATGCGCCATTCTTTACGGCCAGTGCCGCCCTTTCCAAACTGGAGGACGGACTTACCCAGGAAGAGGCCCAAGCCATCGCAAGCGGCAACGCAATTGCCCTGAAATTGTAGAAAATTAGCAATTAGCAATTAGAAATTAGAAATTATAAATTAGAAATTATAAATTAGA
>JAFTAC010000569.1 GCA_017458805.1 Victivallales bacterium
CAGTACAAGGGCCCCTTCCTGCGCTTCAACCCCGTGCTAGACCACCTCACGGCCTACCCTGGCTCCGACGGCGGCATCGTCAGCGCAAAGGGCTCGACGCTTGTCCGCATCGACACCCATCAGCACCAGACACATGCTATGTTGCTTATGCTCAAGCACTTGTTCTAAAGGGGGTAACGACGGCGCCCTCGCCGTCGTGTGGCGTTACCACAGGGAAGTTCATTGCAACAGCGGTGGTAACGACGACGTCTCGTCGTCGTGCTGCACAACCACATGGTTGTTCAGTGCTAGGCACACGGCATAGTGGTTTGCGCACGTGTTGAATGCCGTGTACTTGGCACAACAAGAACGTTGTGTTTGGGCACGGCGACGGCGAGGGCGCCGTCGTTACCCCCTACTTGGTAGCCTTCCATGTGCATGGGGTGGCGTTGAAGAAGGCGGTGGATTTGCCGTTGGGAACAACAACTATGGTAGTTTTCCCATTGGGTGCGAGTAGGTTCCATGAGCCTGGGGCGAGTCCCGCCAGGCAGACGTTGACGTTGCCTGCCGTTTGAGGAACTTCCAGTGTAACGGGACTGTCCAGCGGTTTGTTGCCCTTGGGGAGGAAGAGCAGACGGGAGGCGATGAGCAGGGCGAAGCCGTTGTCGGTCTCCCAATGCGTGTAGTCGAGTGGCTGCGGAACGCCTTCGCCGACTTGCATGACAGCGAGGAAAGTCGTATGGTCGGCATCGCCTTTGGGTGTGAAGCCGATGCGATGGCCCAGGGATGCGTCGTCGCTGTAGGGGGCCTCGAATTGTTTGCCATCGACTTTCAGGGTGTCCTTGCCAGAAAGCAACGTAATGTCGCAATTCTGCGGCAGGAGCATCTGCATGTCCAGGCAGCTCTTTTGCTCCGCCGTCTCCAGGTGGAGACCGTTGCCCTTGATGACGGGCGTTGCGCGCGTACAGAGCTGCCAGTGGCGCTTGTAGGTCGGGTCGGAGGTGAGGAGCTCGTCAAGCACCACCGCCACGGCAGGATGAACCTTGTCTTTCAGGTTGAGGACGGCGAAGTGGCGGACGTAGGAGTTGATTTTGTCGGAGTAGGCGCTGGTCAAATCGGCTGCCCAGCAGCTGAAGTCAGGCGTCTGTTGCGAGGGGCCGAAGCCGCAGTAGAGGACGGTACCGTTCTGGAAGAGCGGGGTATCTTGCAACTCTTTTGGCGTCAAGGCAGTACGGCAGGTGAAGCGACTTCCGCCGCTGTTGGTGGTGGCACGCTCGAACTTCTCGCCTGGCTGGTCAACCAGAACCATCGACTTGGAGATAGAGGTCTTTGCGTAGTTCCAGTCATACGGGGTGCCGTAGAAGCGGTACTGCGCCAGGTTGCTCACCAGTTCGCCGTGGCAGAAAATCTGGAAAGCCCCTGCGTCCGCGTGCTGGTGACCGCCTGCATTGTAGCCTCCACCGACGATTTCCGCATGGACGTCAGGGGAGTTTTCGGAGAAGTCCCAGCCTGTGCGCGTCACCATTCCTCCATAGCGCGGGCCGTAGTCCATCGTGAGAGGAAGGGTGTCAGGGGGCGTGGCGGGCAGGTCGGGGTTGTTCAACAGCAGAAAATCCACATCGTACTGGCTGCGCTTGTTGAGCTTGCGCAAGCAGTCGTGTTTGTAGTAGGGGTTGTCGGCATAGCTGTAGGCCAGTAGCGACTGTTGTGTATTGTACAATGGTCTGTTGTAGGGCTGCCAGCAGTCGCCGCAGGTGACAAGCGTGGAATCGGGACGCCTTGCATAGAGCCAGTAGGCGTGGACGCCGCCGATGTTGTCCTTATAGACGGGCTTGCCGAGCATTCGGCGGAACATCCAGGCGGAATGGAGGTCCCAGACATGGCGCGCCGTGCCGTAGTTGCTCCCCTGGTTGTGGCGTGGACTGTCGTATTCGTAGGCGCGCATGGGCACCAGCTGCTCCAGTATCTGGTAGGCGCAGTACTTGTAGGGCACGGGGTCTTCGTCGAAGATGGCGATGGCCATGCCGAGGAGGTTGCGGTTGACCTGCGCCTCGTTGCCGTGGCCGTTGATGATGGACTGTCGGAAGGGCGGCCAGCCGCACTCCATTTCATCGGCCAGCCGCATCATGTTGGTGCGTATGAGGTCGCGTTCCTGCGGAGTCATCAGGTCATAGCACCAGTCATAGACAAAGGCGGAGTGGTAGATGGCGCTCCCGACCTCGCGCGTGACATCCAGATAATTGCCGAAGGAGACCTGCCGCATGTACCTGCACATCAGGGTGACTGCCTCGCGCCCGATTTTCTTGTCGCCTGTCATCTGGTAGTAGAAGGCCTTGCGTCGGCAGAGCAGTTCCAGGTGATAGCTGTAGGGAGCCTCCTTCTTGGGGTCTGGATTGTAGGCATACTGTTTGAGGGCCTCCGCCTTGCAATAGTTCCATGCCTCCGCGTTTTCGCCTTTGGCGAGATTCTCGCGGATGGTCTTGGCGGAATCAGGAGTCATCCAAAGGCGCGGGTGGATTTTTGGGGGACGTATCGGCATGGCGTATGCCTCTGCGGCCTCTGGCGCCTTGGGCGGGTTGTGCTTCGAGAAGGCAAAGGATTCCAGGTGAAGCCCCTTGGGCAGCCACACCTTCAACCGCTGTGGCTTGCCGCTAAGCTGGAAAATGCCCAGCTTTATGTTGGCTCCTTTGGGCGAATACCATGGGGCGAAAATGACGCGCTGCATCTCCCAGCCATCATCAATCTGCAACTTCACAAACAGCGAATCCCACTTGGTCTTCGCCACCTTGAAGACAGGGAGCATCTCATCGCCCACGCCAGATATGGCGTTGAAGGCGTATTTACCTGGCTCTGTGGCTGTTATGTTGAACACCAAGTCTGGGTCAACAGACAGGTCCTTGACATTGGACTTCTCGCCTGCCTTCAGCGCGACACGCCGTGCCTTCGGCTCTGCATCTGGATTCACAACCTCCACGCGACTAGCCGTCAGCTCCGCCGTGGCGGCATTGACGGTGACAGTGCCTCGTTGCGGGATGACAACCTGGGCGCGCAGGGCAATGGCGAGAATCAGCAAGGAGAAGATGGTTTGTCGCATGGCAATTATTATAGGGAAAAATAACGCCAGAGCCTGGAGGCTCTGGCTACGAGCTTGCAGGGGCAGAGACCCTGCTCACAATATGCCAGAGCCATAGGCTCTGACTACCAGCATTACGCCAGAGCCATAGGCTCTGACTACCAGCATTACGCCAGAGCCATAGGCTCTGACTACCAGCATTACGCCAGAGCCTAGGCTCTGGCTACAGACCGACTACCTTTCGCCAACAGCCTGGAGGCATGCCTGTAGGTGACCGCGGGATTCAGCGGCGATGGCGACGCATGCGGGGAGCTCGTACTCCTTGGCGCCGATGACTTCAAGGTCGATGGGGCCGTCGTAGTTGTACTTGCGGAGCACGCGGATGTAGCCGAGAAGGTCGATGTCACCGCGTCCGTTTGCCTGCATTTCAGGCTTGCCAGGACTGGTCTGGCGGCCCTTGCAGTCGCGGATGTGGACGTGCTTGATGCGGGAGATGACGGCGGAGATGGCGTCAACGGGGTTTTCATTGGCGCGATAGATGTGGGAGGGATCCATGTCCAGGCCGAAGTTGGGGCTTGTGACGGCTTCCAGCAGCTTCAGGGTGGTGGGGGTGTTCCAGATGGCGGCGTTCACATGCGCCTTGGCGCAGAGGGTGACGCCGTACTTGCCAGCCATGTCGGCGAGTTTGCCGAGGCTGTCAACGGACTGCTGGAAGGTCTCTGGCTCCAGCATCTTGCCACCAGGGCCGCAGTTGATGATCGGGATGCCGATTTCGACGGCCGCCTGGAAGGCGGCCTCCATGATGGCGGGGTCCTGGCTGGGCTGTTCCATCGCCTGGATGGGCAGCTCGTACTTGGCGGACAACTCCTTGATTTTGGGGGCAAGCTCGCGCCAGTTGTCGATGACCAGATGGTTGCTCATGCCTGCGATGGCAGAGATTTCCATGGCGTCGTAGCCGCAGGTCTTGATCCACTTGAAGGCGGTTTCCATGTCATAGCCGCCGAAAAGAACGCTATTTACACCGATTTTCATTCTATGTTGCTCCTTAGTTGTGTGCGGGGTCGATTTTGATGGTGGGAAGCGGGTCGGGCGTGACCATGATGCCGCCGTTCTCGTAGGACTTGATTGCCGCGAAGGTGTATTCGAGGGTGGCGAGGGCGTCGCGTCCAGAAGCGCGCAGCTTGTGCTTCGGCACGCCGTTGGTGACATCCTCCAGGAAGGCGTGGATGCGGTTCGGGAAGGTGGTGCTGAAGTCGGTGACGCCTGTGTTGGTGACGATTGGCTCCGGCTTGTCGTTGAGGCCCGTCATGGTGGCTGCGGGAGAATCGGGGTTGCCCTTGGCAGGCTGATAGGTGAGCTTCTCGGTGCAGTTCTCGATGGTGAAGGTGCCTCTTGTGCCGCCGACTTCGACGCACCACCAGCCACCCAGGTTCATCGTCGTGTCGCCACGGGAGCTGAAGAGGAAGCCCGTTGCGCCGCTGGCGAAGCGCATGTGGATGCTGTTGACGGAGACCATCGGGTCATTGGTGGCGATTCTGTAGCTGGGCTTGCCCATGAAGGCCTGCAACTGCACGATGTCGCCGCAGAAGTAGCGCATGATGCTGAAGGGGTGAGCCAAAAACGCCTTGACGTGGAAGTAGGGCAGACCCTCCATGCGGTAGCCAGGGGCGGTCTTCGCGTATGCCCATTCGCTGCCCAGGAAGCCAGTGCGCTGATGGCAGTAGATGACCTCGCCGATTTTGCCTTCGTCCATCAGCTGCTTTGCCTTGGCGGCGGGTTCCGTGAAGTAGTGGTTCAGGTTGACTCCGAAGTAGAGGTTTTTCTCCGTGGCCAGCTTGACCATCTGGCGCGCTTCGTGGATGTCGTTGCTGATGGGCTTTTCGCAGAGGACGTGCTTGTTGGCCTCCAGGGCCTCCATCACGGGCTCGAAGTGCCAGCCGCCGTTTTCGGGGCCGCCTGTGCAGACATCGACCATGTCCAGGTCTTCGTTCGCCAGCATGTCGGTCAGGCTGTAGTATGCCTTGACGCCCAGCTTCGCCGCCAGTTCATCTGCGCGCTCCTTGATGATGTCGCAGACGGCCACGAGCTCGGCCAGTGCATCGTTCTTGTGACTTGTTGCATGGGTTGTGCCGATGCCACGGCACCCTACTACACCAACTCTAATTGCCATTGTGTTTGCTCCTTATGTTGTATTGATGGGGGAAATGCTATTATTCTAGAACCTCTAGAACCTCTAGAACCTCTAGAAAAGCTTACATCTCGGCGATTTTGCGCATGGTTTGTGCGGTTTGGTCCCAGGGGGCGAGGGATTCGGGGACTTCGCTGACGAGGGGGCCAGCGTAGCCGGCGTTGCGGAGTTCGCGCATGATGACGGGGAAGTTGCATTCGCCTTGTGTGAGTGGGGTCCACTCGCCCTTGAGGGCTCTGCCCTTCCAGTCCTTGAGGTGGACGTGTTTGGTGTGTTTGCCGAGGGCGCGTACCCAGTGCTGCGGGAACTGGAAGACGGCCATGTTGCCTGGGTCGAAGTAGAAGCCGACATAGTCGCTGCCGATTGCCTCGATGAAGTTGCGCATTTCCAGCGGGCTGAAGAGAAAGCCGCTCCAGACGAACTCAATGGCGATGGCGACCTTGAGCTTTTCGGCGGTATGGGCCAGTTTCTTCAGGTTGGCAATGCCGTTGTTGTAGGCATCCTCGTAGTAGAGGTCGGCGGTGAAGCGGCCCAGGGTGTGAAGCATGATGTGTGAGCCGAGCTTGGCTGTGGCTTCCAGACCGAAGATGGTCTGCTCGATGTCCTCCTGGGCGGCTGTGCCGCTGTCGAGGAGGTTTCCGGATTTGGCGGAGAAGGTGGTGGAGAAAATCTCCAGGTTGCGCTGCGCGAAGAGCTGCTTGAACTCATTCAGCTGTGCATCGGTGGTCTCGTATGTGAAGGGGGAGTTGGTGGGGCGGAGGCTGAGCTCCACGCCGTCGTAACCCGTCGCCTTTGCCTTGTCTGCAAAGGCTTCCATGCCCATGTCTCCAGGGGCGACTAGCTGGCTGACTGCGATTTTCATGGGGTGCTGTCTCCTTGGTTATTTAACGGTGATGACGGCGAGCAGTTCGTGCGATTCGCCTGGCTGGATGTCGCGGGCGTCCTCGATGACGTTGCCCGATTCCACGCAGACCATGGTCTTGTAGCCATCGTCGGGGAAGTCAGTCATGCGCTGCGACTTGGCAATCCATGGGTTCCAGACCACGGCAGAGTTGCTGTTGAAGTTGTTGACGAGGATGGTGCGCGGGATGGAGCCGTCGCGCACGACCAGGGTGCGCTTTACCTCCTGATAGACCTCGTCCACCTCGCAGTCGATGATGCGGTTGCCCTGGCGGACGCCTGTGCCGCCGTCGCCGACCTTGTTGAGGTAGGGGCATCCGTCCAGTCCTTCGACCTGGACTCTGGTGATGTCGCCGACATTGAAATAGGTGTGGAGTGCCTGCGTGATGCGCATGGGCCTGTCGTCCTTGTTGGTGGTCTTGAGGCTCAGCGTGAGGGTTGCGCCGACGGTGATGGTGTATTCGAGGGCGAACTTGTAGTTCCAGAACTGCTCATAGCCAGGGACGGCGTTCAAGGCGAGCTTGACGATGGTCTGCTTTTCCGTGCTGAACACATCGACCAGATCCCACATCGAGATGCGGGCGAGTCCGTGCATGGGGGCGTCCTCGAACATCGGGTTCTTGCTGAACCAGGGCCAGCAGACGGGGATGCCGCCTCGGATGGCCTTGCCAACCTCGAAACTGGACTGCGAGCTCATCCAGAGCACCTCGCCGCGTCCATTCGGGACGTAGCTCATCAGGTGTGCGCCCATCAGGCAGATTTCCGCGCTGGCGGCTCCGTTGCACACGGCGATGACGGGCAGCCCGCCAGGCCCTTCCTTGACAATGCATTTACCTGCAAACTTGCTTTTCAATTCTTCGATAGTCATGTTGGGAAAACCTCGTAATTAGTTGTTTTTGCAGACGATATACTCAATCATGCGTAGGAACGTGTCAATGCCCGTATAGATTTTCTCGGGCGTCTTGAGTTTTGCGGAGAAGGCGGAGACGTATTTCTCAAGGTCGTTTTCAGGCTTGAAGAGGCCGAGGCTGCTGACGTTGGCCAAGGCGGCCAGACCCTTCATGCCGCCGATTTTCTTGATCATCGGCTGGTAGTCGAGAAGCGGAAGCCATGCGGCGTCTTCGTCGCTCTGTCCGTCCAAGTCAAGCACGGCGGAATGGACCTCCTTGCAGATGGCGAGTGCGGCCAGCGCGGGCTTCACGGCATCGCCCATGGCGATGAGCGATATATTCTTGTGACCCAGTTCGGACAGGAGCTTGATGCAGGTGAGAATGTCCTGCACGCGCATGGAGAAGAGGCTGGGGTTGAAGGCGAAGAAGCGCGGCTTTTCCTCCTGGCGATAGGACTTGGAGGGCATGTCTGCGGTTTCGCCAGAGCCCATCAGGTCGGGCAGGAGGCAGAAGCAGCCGTTGGAGACGAGCATGTCCAGGACCGTGCTGGAGTTGCCCCCAACAAGAAACTCGTTCTTGCCGATGGTGGAGAGCAGCAGGCAGGCGGGCTTGTCTGCCTGTGGCTTGTTCGGGACCACAGTGACGGCAGGGATCACGTCGCCTATATCGCGGCGTGAGATGAGGCAGCCCTTCACACGGGCCTCTTCCATGTCCCACTGCGGGCAGGTCACGCGCATCACCACGTTCTTCAGGTTTTGGTCGTTGTTGACGATTTCGCCGACTAGGTTGATGCGCTCCGCGCGGAACGCCATGGGGTTCGAAATCGTCTCAATGTCGGGCAAGGCGTTCTTGCAGAGGTGCGTGGATATCTTCTGGATGTGCTCTTTGGTGGTTATGATGGTGGCAGGAGTGGGCGGGTCGTTGTGCAGGAGAACGTTGAGCGGCGGTTGCTGCAGCGTGTCCTCCACGATGGTCTCGCGCAGGGACTGGTTCAGCAGCCAGTGGGTGAACCAGGGATAGATGCGCTCGCGGGTGTCGTGGTTGTAGTTGTGCGGGGCATCCAGCTGGAAGCTCTTCAGAGCGTCCTCTGCGCCAAAGAGGGCATAGACTTTGCGGAGGGCCTGCACCTCGTAGCTGGGGTTCAGGTTGGTCCAGTCCTGCGTGACGGCGGGCAGAAGCAGGGGGCGTGGCGCACATGCGGAAAGCACGTCGAAGCTGGTGACGCCGTTCAGGCGCAGCAGGGGGCCTTCTTCGCAGGGGCATCCGCCTTGGAAATGGGATGATAGCATGCAGACAGGGGCCAGTACCTTGATGCGTTCGTCCAGCAGGGAAACCGTCCATGTCTGGGAGGCCCCGCCCGATGCGCCCGTGCAGCCGATGCGACGCTCATCCACGTTGGGGAGGGCGCAGAGGAAGTCCAGTGCGCGGAGGGAGTTCCATGTCTGGAGACCGAAGGGGGTGACGCCCGAAAGGGCGGCTTCGCGCAGGAGTTCCACAGGCCAGGTGTGCATGATTTCGTTGTTGTCGTTGTAGCCCAGCATGTCATACGAGAAGACGATGAAGCCGAGTCGCGCCAGCATCATGCATCGCGTGGGGATGGAGCCTCTTTCATCGTGGTGGACGCGGCCTTTCGTCCAGTGGCCGTGTGGGCAGAGGATGCCTGGCGCCTGGTCGCCTACGCGTTCGGGCATGTAGAGGTTGCCCGTGCAGATGAGGCCTGGCATGCTTTCAAAGCGCACCTTGGCGATGACAGTGCCCTCGTGCTTGGTGTGTCCCCAGATTTTCGCGTCGATGGGCGTCTTATCGGGCATGGGGTTCAGGCCTGCGGCCAATATGACCTGGGAGCGTGTGAAGTCCCGCCTTTCCCGCCACTCCACCAGGTCCTTAGCTGGCTCTGCGGAGTAGGCGAACTCGTTGTGGTAGATGCTGGTCAGCCGCCTGTCCATCCAGCAGCTGTCTTCGGGAAGAATGCGCGATACATTGGACATGGGAAAACTCCTTTAGTGGTGATGGCAGCAGCCGGGGCAGCAAGTATGGCCGCCAGCAGCAGGGCATGCGTCCGCATGGGCGCAGCCAGGGGTGGCGACCTTTGCAGAGAAGGACGAGAACTTCTTTTTTGCCTCGCCCCCGCATTCAGGGCAGACGGGCGCGGCCTCGTTCAACCGCCTGTGCAGGTGGCTGAACACCTTGCCGCATTTCTGGCACTCGTATTCGTAGATGGGCATTTGACTATTACTCCAGTTGTGGTTACATTAATCCTACAGTAATAAAGTAATGTTCAATAGGGAAAATGCAAACCAATTTTACTTAAAATGCAGTATTTCCCAGCGAATGATGTCATAATCTCGCCTTGATTACAGATATTTCGCCAGAGTCCATTTTCGTGAAGCCGAAGCATTTTTTGCCGAGGTCTTTCAGAGATGCGCCGATGAGGTAAAGATCCGTGTCATCAAGGATGAGGAAGCGGTCATGGAAAATCTCGCTGAACTGAAGGGTGAGTTTTGGGTATTGGGCGTTGAATGTCGCAATATCCAACGGGGAAATCTTGGGGTGAGGATTGCCAACTCTGTCAGAATGTGCTGATGTGACGACCGTAACATCAACACCCATGCGCTTTTTTGTGAGCATGTCCAACGTCTCGACTGTTGCCCAGTTGTCGATGAGTAGAATGGACTGATTTGCGCTTCCAATCAGCTTCTCGGCAAAAGAATGTGCGTCCCATAGTTGCCCGTCGTAGAATACGCCTTGCAATGGTGGTGTCTTTGTCTGTACGAAGAAATCGACTTTGCCCTTTAAGGCATCGATTTCTGCATCATGCTTTGCCAGCCTTTTGTCCATCTTGTCTTCGAGCTGATTAAGCCTTTGGTTGAAGACATAGCCTCGTAGGAGAAAGTCCTTGAGTACGCCAGTTGCCCACCGCCTGAACAATATGCCTTGCGGTGATTTCACGCGATAGCCGACGGAGAGAATTACATCAAGACTGTAGTGTTCGACTTGGTAAGTTTTGCCATCAACTGCAGTTGTCGCAAAAATTGCGACAACTGAATTATGAACGTCAGAACCAATTTCGCCTGAGATAGATGAAGTTCTTTCAGAGAGTAAAATACGCTTCTGTGAATCAGCTCTTTTGGCTCGATTATGAGTTGTTACGTTTTTTGCTTCTATGGTATTATTATCAGAAGAGTCTGTAGCATAATTAATGATGGAATCCGATAATTCTTCATTCAGGGCATTGGCGATGTGTTTTCCAATCGTTTTGATGTCTCTGCCAAAGAGTTGGGCCATTTGATGACGGTTCAGCCAAACAGTATCATTTGCAAGACGCACATCAAGGCGTACTGTTTCGTTTGGCTGATAAACGACTATCTCATTCTTTTGTTCATTCATAATGTATCTTCCTCTTAAGATAAAGTTTTCTTATCTGATAACTCCATCTCTCCTTGTGTCATTACGGAATCAACTCTAAAAAATCCACTTGCGCAATTAAAGCCGCCCCATACCTTGGATTAATCCCACCCCGCACCCCC
>JAFTAC010000570.1 GCA_017458805.1 Victivallales bacterium
ACCTGAACGACGTCAACGCCACCTACGCCCGCAACGCCAACCTCGGCGTGGCCAAGAAAATCAACATGGTGAAGAAGCCCTCCGCCTTTGTCACGTTCGTTGAGGACAACAACAACGACGACGGCAACTTCTCCTCACCGCAGTGGGACTACAACGCCAATCCCCAGGCGTTGACCACGGGTACCTTCAACACAGTCGGATACTGGCACAGCAATGCCACCAACCTCCTCTACACCGATTCACATGTTGAATCGACCAGCAAGCCCATCGACGAAATCCGCCTGCTCTGCGCCAAGTACAAATAACTATTGAGATTACACATTCCAAAGAGGCTGTTGCAAAACTATATGAAAACATCTTTTTCCGCGTGTTCACGCGGAAAAAGATGAATCTTCCTACAGGGTCCAGACCCTGGCTACAGTTTTGCAACAGCCCCTTGTTTCATTTACAGTATTTACATATAGTTCTAATATGGACAAGACCTTGAAACTCGCCTATGACGAGGCGAAGAAATACGGTGTTGAAGCGGATTTCGTCACCGAGGAAACCCTGCCATCCTTTGAAATCAGGCGTGTCAAAGGCCGCCTGGTCATCGCCGCCCCCAACTCCATCGAGACCCTCTACGGCGTCTATGAGTGTGCCGAGCTCTTCTACGGCTACACCTTCTTCGAGCCTGGCCGCGACCGCTTTGATGCAAGCCTGAAAGTCGATTTCACGGCACCAGGCGTACCAGACGGACGCCTCGCCTTCGCGCGACGCCCCCTGCTTAAGCGCCGTGGCTTCATCCAGGAGTTCCCCTTCAACGATGAGACTCCGATGCTCTTCGACTGGATGGCCAAGAACAAGCTCAACTACCTACTCGTCTGGATGAAGTACTACGACGAGCTTTCCGATGAACTCAAGGAGATGGCCGCCGTTCGCGGCATCACCATCGAAAGCGGACACCATAACTTCGACTACTGGATTCCAGGCAAGGTCTATGGCAAGACCCACCCCGAGTTCTTCGCGGAAATCAACGGCAAGCGCATCACCCCCAGCGGCAACGCAGAACTGCTCCTGAGCGAACAGCTATGCACCACCAACCCCGAGCTGCGCGCCGAAATCGCGCGGCGGATGCTCGAATACTGCGAGCAGCACCCCGAAGTCCACACCATCTCCCTCGTCCCAAACGACGGCTTCGGGTGGTGCGAGTGCGAAAACTGCTCCAAGTTCTACGACAAGAACAAGAAAGGCGACTTCTACAGCCTCTCCGAACACGTCTATAAGGCGGATAGAATCTACCACAACCTCGTGCAGGACATCGCCGCTCGCGTCAACAAGGTACGCCCCGACATCCAGATTACGATGGTTGCCTACATCAACTACTGCGCCCCATCCGAGGGCTTCACCCTCAAGCAGGGCATGGCCGTCCACTTTGCCGACTACTGGCGGTGCATCAACCACGAAATCAGCGACCCGACCTGCCCCATCAACTCCCACTATGCCGACGACATCCGCAAGTGGTGCGCCGTCAAGCAAGGCGGTGACGTCAACATCTACGAGTACTTCATGGGCGTGAACTTCTACCTCTCGCTGCCGATGATCCACTTCCACGAGATGTTCCACGAGATGCTCTGGTACCGCAACACTGGCGTCGATGGCATCCTGACGCAGTTCCACATCCCCCACTGGTCCGTCTATGGCCTCAACTACTACTTCATGGCAAAGGCCGCCCGAGGCGATGCGGAATACGGTGTCATTTTCGACACCATGCGCCGCCTATTCGGAGCCGACGAGCACAAGGCTTACGCCTTCTACAGCAACATCAAGAAGCTGCTCCTCACCATGGGCACCTGCCACATCCCCTACCCCTATTCCCTCTTCAGACGCACAAAGCAGGAGGACTACCAGGCCCTGCTCGCACAAGCACAGGAACTCGCCTCGCTCGCGCCAGACGACCGCTTCCGCCAGGAGCTCGTCATCTGGATGGAGTACCTCTGCCGCTTCAAGGCCTTCTTCGACCTCGCCCATGCCGACAAGGCGACCGTCGCGGACGCGCAGGCCCTCCTCGACTGGATACACACGCACCGCAACACCCGCGTCTTCGTCCACGACCGCTTCGACTCCTACTTCAAGGCCATCAAGGAGGCCCTTCAAAACGGTCGCAAGTGGATTCACTTCAACCTAGATTGGGAAGATAACTACATCCTCCGCCACGTCGAACTTCTGAAGTGATTTTTCAACGGCCCACTTGAGAAAGCGCGGTCGTGAATGTATATTATTGCAATTTTTTTACCTAATAAGCTAAAAAGGAGTTTCCATGAAAAAGCATTTTACCCTGATTGAACTGCTAGTCGTCATCGCCATCATCGCCATCCTGGCAGCCATGCTTCTCTCCGCCCTGAGCAAGGCGCGCGAGAAGTCCCGCGCCATCTCCTGCGCATCCAACCTCAAGCAGATTGGCCTGGGCTCCAACATGTACATGAACGACTATGAGGACTACATGCCAAGCTATCAGCACATCGACCCGCGCACGAACAAGGACAGCATCCCCTACCAGAACCAGGTCAACGGCACCACCACCGCCTCGGCAACCTACTGGATGGACGAGACCATGCACTACACGGGCGACGTCAAGATGTACAAGTGCCCTTCCAAGGCCAACGGCGCCTGGTACGGTGGCTATGGCTGGGCCGTCTATACGGCTGGCTACTGCCTGAACCACAAGGACCGCCGCCGTGCCGCAGGCTACTACAGCAGCACCGACCGCTACATCTACGACGGCATCTGCCTCCCCATGCTCGAACACTCCCCCTCCGTCAATATGCTCGTTGCGGATTTAGGAGACGGCTGCACGTCGCCCGCCGTCTGGTCAACCCACTTCACCCCCGCCAGTGTCCAGTATTTCGATGCCAATGCACCGAGAATACACAGCGAAGGCGCCAACATCGCCTTCACAGACGGACACGTCCAATACTACAAGAGACCCACCTACATGGACCTCCCCGTCCGCTATTACTCAAAATAAGACAGCATTTCCCACAACTTCGGAAAAACAAGATGAAAAAGGTTAAAATCGGAGTCATCGGCGCAGGCGGCATCGCCAGAAGGCGCACCATTCCAGGGATGCTTCAGGCGGACAACATTGAGCTGACCGCCGTGATGGACATCATGAAAATCGACGAAATCGCCGCCGAGTTCAAGGTGAAGAAGGCCTACGACAAAGTCGAAGACCTCCTGGCCGATCCCGATGTGGAGGCCGTCTATATCGCCACCCCCGCCAGCAAGCACCTGGAGCAAATCCAGATGGCCGCTGCCGCAGGCAAGCACATCCTCTGCGAGAAGCCCCTCACGATGAAGGTCGAAGAGGCCATCCAGGCGGTCGCCGCCTGCAAGAAGGCGGGCGTCTATCTGCAGGAAGGGTACATGATGACCTTCCATGCTGCCCACCAGGCCATCCGAAAGGCGATTGACGAGGGCAAGATTGGCAAGCCCGTCTATATGCGCGCACAGCTCTCCTGCTGGTATCCACCGATTCCAGGCGCATGGCGCCAGGACCCTGCCAAAGGTGGCGGTGGCTCCCTCATCGACATGGCCACCCACCTCTACGACCTGCTTGAGTTCTTCAACGGCCCCATCCGCAGGATTGTCGCATTGACGGGCAACCAAGTGCAGAACTACAAGTCCGAAGACTCCTCCACCAGTCTGCTGGAGTTTGCCAACGGCACCCATGCCACCGTTGACGCCTTCTTCTGCGTGCCCGACGAGGCCACCAAGACCCGCCTGGAAATCTACGGCTCCAAGGGCGCCATCTTCACGGAAGGCACCATCGGCCAGAGCCAGGCTGGCGTGGCCGAAATCATCAGCGGCCTGGGTGAAGGAGGCTACGATGCCCAGCAGTCCAAGGACGTCGTCCGCACCTTCCAGCCCCTCCCCTTCACGCCCAAGAACCCCTACACGGCTGAATGCGAGTACTTTGCCAACTGCATTCTCTCTGGCAAGGCCCCCGAGGTCAACACGGGAGAGAACGCCATCCGCATCATGCGCATCACCCAGAAGGCATACGAATCCGCCGAGGACGGCGTCGTGAAGAGAATCTAATTAGCAATCGCTATGTTCCCCAAGAAGGTAGTTAACAGCATCAAGTTTGTTGTGCCGTTTCGAGTAGGGGAGTGCAAAAGCGCCCTGAAGGGGCGCAATTGCCCCGGAGGGGCGAGAACTATGATAGCCC
>JAFTAC010000571.1 GCA_017458805.1 Victivallales bacterium
GCGGTCAGCTCATAGCTGCCCGCTGCCTCGCCTGCTGCGCGCCCAGGCGCACCCAGCACCTGCACGTTCTGCGGCATGCCATCCTGCACAATGAATGGGATGACGGGGTCGTCCTCGCCATAGGTTTTGGTTGCGCCAGGGGAGGTGATTGCGAATGGCGCCTTTGCGACGGTGACCTCGCAGGTGGTGGTGAACTCATTGTAGTTCTCCGTGTCATCTGGAATGAATCGGCACTCCATGACATGCGTTCCTGCTGGACGCACCGTGTCGGGCTCCTCCCAGACGAAGACTCCAGGGACCTCCTCGCCGTTGTGGGCGTTGTAGATGGTGCCAGTGATTTCAGAGTCGGAGAGGGGCTGCCCGTAGGTGATGCCCGTTGCCGCGATATCGCCATCCGTGTTTTCAGGCGTTGCCTTTTGGATGGTGTAGGTGGCTGGCGTGTAGGAAATGGTGTAGTTGTCGTTGAGCTGGAGAGTTCCCTGCTGGATGAGATAGGTCCCCGCCTGGTTGCCCGCCAGGCGAGAAAGGCTACCTGTAAATGTATCGTCTCCAATGAGATGGCCTGCCGTGACGGTGTAGGTCAAGGGGACGTCCTGCTGTCCATAGACGATGCTTTTTGCGTCGGCGGCAACAGCGACCTCCATGGGATTCACGGTCAGTTCCACGGAGCCGCTGACAGGAAGGAAACGGTCGGTTTGCTCTGGGGTGAAAAGCCACTCCAAGGTATAGTGCCCTTTGGGAAGTAGCTGATTGGGTTCTACCCATGAGAAGGCTCCAGGAACGTTGTGGTCTGCAAAGGAGAGTGTGGCGTTGCCGTGGAGCAGGGTGTTGTCGAGCGTGTCACCGTAGGTGATGGCGTCGGCGGACACCGTGGCATTCAGGGTGGCCTTGGTGATGGTAAGCGTGCCTTCCTGGGGCAGGAAGGTGTAATTTCGTGCGGAACCGCCCGTCAATGTAATGGGGTAAGTGCCTGGCAGGCTGTCAGTTTGTGCAGTGGTGGAAATGGTGGGCAGTTGGATGTCAGCAATGCCATCCCCAGGCACAAAGCCTTCAAAGGTGAGAGTGAAATCGGGGTTTGGCTCCATATACATGCGGGATTTGCTGTCGGCGGTGATGGCCAGGGGCTTGGGCAGGATGGTGAAATCGGTTTCAAGCGTCCCCGCATAGTGGTCGTCCTCGATTACGACAATGATGTGGTAGGTGCCCGCATCGGTGGGGGGCGTCTCGGAGGGTGGATAGTCGGTGCCGTCTGTGCCCTCATACAGGATGGTCATGGGCAGATTCTCTGGCTCCGTGGCTATCTGTGGTTCGCATGGGGTACCTGTGTATTCCACCTCGTTGGAGACGATGCTCATCTCTGCCGTGGCCTTGTGGTAGGTCAGCATCCCCTCCTGATAGTGGATGGTGTAGTTGTTGCCGCCGTTGCCGTCTTGGACGGTGAGGCTGCCCTGTGTGATGGGGTAGGTGGCGTCCAGCACGTCGCCCAGTTCGCAGGCGAGGCTGCCCGTGAAGCTGTCGCCCTCCGCGAGGCTGCCCGCTGTCACGTCGTATTCAAGCACGGGAAACTCCTCGCCGTAGGTATAGGAGATGTCGCGTGCCTTTACGGCGATGGGGCGGCGGGAGACTGTTAGCGTGCGCACCAGCTGGGCTTCGTTCCAGGCAGCTGCCTGCTCTCCTGTCACGGCAGCGTCCAGCTGGGGTTTCACGTTGCCCGCCTTGTTCCAGGTCGCTGTCCAGCGCCCCCCGTTTCCATTCCATTCGGAGGAGTTGGTCTGCTCTGTGAAAGAAAGGGCGATGGAAGCGGGGGAGCAGAGGCCCAGCTTGGGGACGACTTTGGAGCTGTTTTTGTAGAAGCATGGGAACGCCACCTCGAAGTCAATGGCCAGATTGCCCTTGTGGGGGCTTTCAAATGCGCCGATGTCGGGAAGATTCTGTGCGACACGAGCATTGCCTTGGGCATCGACTGCAGGCAGGTCGTCTGCAGGGACAACACCTCGGTTGATGGCGTAGGAGCCAGGAGCAAGATGAAAATCGCCATTGTCGGGGTTGGCGAAGCAGACGTAGTAGCCATCGACCCAGTTGTCATTGGACAAGATGCCGTTCTTCCCGCAGTTTGTGCGCTCAAGCAGGATGTTGCTGCCAGGGTGAAGCTCACCCTCGACGGCGCAGGATGCGATTTGAGCACATGGGGCTGACAGCTGGAGGGCGGAACCGCTGTTTCTCCAGACGATGCTGGAAAGAAGTTTGCCGTTTCCTTCCAGCACAATGGCGCTGCCACTACGAAGCGCCCAGTTGTCAACCACCGTGCAGAAGGCGATGCATGCATTCCCCACGGAGTGGATGCCACCGCCGTAGCGCACCGTGCGCTCCTGGCCGTTTGCGACAACGAGGCAGTTTTCGATGCGTGTGCCGTCGCCTTCGCAATAGACGCCACCGCCACAGCCGCCCCACCCTTCGTCAGCGACCTCGTTGTCGCGTATGAGGCACTGGCGGATGAAGGCGTCGCCGTTTGTTGCCACGCCACCGCCGTCGCGTGCCAAGTTGGCTTCCACGATGCAATTCTGCATGATGGCTTTGCCTGGAAGCACGGCTCCGCCGCCAATGCCTTCAACGCCCACGCCCAGCGCCATGCCGCCGCACAGCGTGAAGCCGTCGATGAGCGTGGAATGCTCGAAGACCGCCGCGTCTGAAAATAGCACGCTGCCAGGAGCGTCGCTTGGAACCGTCAGAATCGTGGCATGGCTAAACTGCCACAGGGCATCGCCATCGCGCGGTCTTGCCTCAATTGTGGTTTCGTCTCCCTTGAAACCGCCGAACAGCGATACGCCGTCCTTCAAGATGAAAGATGAGGCATAGAGATAGGCGCTGTCACAGGCGCGTATGCTCGTGGCCGTGTAGCTGCCTGACGCGACCCATACCTCGTCCCCTGCTTCTGAGCTGTTTATGGCAGACTGCACGCTTCGTCGTGCCGTGCTCCAGCTTAGCCCGTCCTGGCTGTCGTCACCAGACATGCTGACATGCAGACGTTTTGCATTTGATAGCATTGGAGTGAAAAGAAGTAATAACAGAATTGCTGCGACTTGTCTCATGTTCATACTGCTCCTTATGTTGGGGTGATTTGGGAAAAATCTAGTCATTTCTTCCCATTGTTTGGAACATAGTGCAAATCGTTTTTGCGCTATGTCTTGTGAAGTTGTGCAATATGATAGTGTGAGTTTATGAGAAGTCAAAGAGCCTTTTTGAAATTCAAAAAGTCACCTTATTTTATTATAACGTCTTGAAGAAAGTTGCATATAAAAGTTGATATTTTGGACTATCCGAGCTGGCCTGTCCTAGAGGAGTTTTGTGTATTTCAGGAATCCACTCTTATTTTTGAAGAACGCATTTGTTTTTCTGGAATAATAGAATACATTGAATAAA
>JAFTAC010000572.1 GCA_017458805.1 Victivallales bacterium
AAAGCAAGCAGCAGCTGGACGACCTGGCGGCCGAGCTGAGCAAGGAGTACCTCGCGAAGCAGGACACCACCGCCAACAAGAACGACCTGACCGCCCTCTTCAACATCGGCTACGGCCTCTATGTCGTCACCTCCAACGACGGCAAGAAGGACAACGGCCTCATCGTGAACACGGTTGCCCAGGTGACCAGCACCCCCAACCGCATCGCCGTCACCATCAACAAGCAGAATTACTCGCACTATGTCATCAAGCAGACTGGCAAGATGAACCTGAACTGCCTCTCCGAGGAGGCCCCCTTCTCCCTCTTCCAGCGCTTCGGCTTCCAGAGCGGACGCAATGTCGATAAGTTCGCGGGCGAACAGGTCCTGCGTTCCGACAACGGGCTTGTCTTCCTCTCCCGCTACATCAACTCCTTCATGTCGCTCCAGGTTGAGCAGTACGTCGATCTGGGCACCCATGGAATGTTCATCTGCAGCATCACCGAGGCGCGCGTCATCTCCAAGGTCCAGACGATGACCTACACCTTCTATCAGAACAACGTGAAGCCGAAGCCCGAAACAGCTGGCAAGAAGGGCTTTGTCTGCAAGATCTGCGGCTATGTCTATGAGGGCGACACCCTGCCCGACGACTTTGTCTGCCCGCTCTGCAAGCACGGTGCCTCCGACTTCGAACCGATACAGTAGCAGCGCCCTCTGAAGGAGGGCGCTGTCAGGACGGCGGGTAGCCAGGGTCTCTAGGCCCTGGTGGCTCTGTCCTGTGCGCTGTGCGCAAGCACTGTGATTTCTCCATGAAGAGCCAATTTCCACCACCAGAAAGCGGGGATGAAGACGGTATCGTCTGCTTCAGCAGGGATTTGAACTGCGACCTTCTGCTGGACGCCTACTGGCACGGCATCTTCCCGTGGCCTTGCAGCGAGTACACGATACTCTGGACTTCGCCGAAGATGCGGGGCGTGCTTCCTGTCGCCGAGTTCCACATTCCGAAGAGCCTTCAGCGAGAGCTGAAGAAACACCTCTTTGATGTGCGAATCGACACCTGCTTCGACGACGTGATTGACGCATGCGCCTTCACGGAACGGAAGGACGAGGCTGGCACTTGGATCACCAGTGCTCTTCGCCGCGAATACAAGCGCTTCCATCGCATGGGCTATGTCCATAGCTTCGAGGCGTTCGACGCGGACGGTAATCTGGCTGGCGGACTTTACGGCGTGCTCTTGAACAGAATCTTCATCGGCGAGAGCATGTTCTTTCGCCAGTCGGGGGCCTCGAAGGCGGCCTTCTGCCGCTGCGTCGAAGTGCTGGCGGCGCATGGCGTTGAGCTCATCGACACCCAGGTCATCACGAACATGTCCGCGTCCTTTGGTGCATACGAAATCCCCATCCAAGAGTACCTTCAACGGTTGAAGGAACTACGTGGAGATGTTCCCGCACCCACTTCGCTCACTGACGCACCCACCAAGGAAAACAGATGAACCAAATCGGCAAATGCCCCCACTGCGGCAAGGACTCGCTCTTCACGCGAGGCATCTGCCCCAATTGCGGCCTTACTTCAAAGCCCGAGGAACGGGGCAAGCCAGACTTTCTGCTGGACGCAAACGGCAAGCTTCCCTCCTACACGGAAGTCCTTGAAGAGGAGATGACCGTCTCGCAGAAGAATGGACGCATCCTCATCATGCTCTGCACGCTTCTGATAGGCGTACCGTTGGTGGGCTGGTTTGGGGTAGCACTCTTCCAGTCGTTTGAGAACGCCTTCCACCCGCCCATCTTCCCGCCGTTCGCCATGTCCGCTTTGGCAGGCTATCTCACCTACAGACTGTTCGAGCGGACACGCTGGGCGCGCTGGGCGCTATGCGCCCTGGCCGTGTTTGCCAGCATTGTCTTTGCACGTAGCATCCACGCAGAGCCAGGCTTCGCGCTTTACGCCTCCATCGCCCTCTACGCAGCCATCAACCTGGCTGCCATATTGATGCTCGCCATCTCCAGGGACGTCACCGAGTATATGAACATGCAAAAAAACGCACCTGGCGGGAAATAGACAAACACCTGCTCTGCCGTATTGGGTGAAGCCGCCCCCATGACTTCGCACCCGTTAGGGCGCAACAAAAAAACGTTGCCTTGCCTACCCTCTTGGGGAACATAGCTTTCAGTTTACTGCTTGCAGATTCTTTCGTGCCTCAGCATTGTTCCCGATGATCATGGCGACTTTTTCGCAGGATTTCATCTCATTGCAGCTGCCGCATGTCGTATAATGGCGTCCCAAGGCACACTTCCTGATTGGGCAAAGCGATTCGGCGTATGGTGTCTTCACGCCTTGTATTCGACAGCCTGTGCAGTTGATCATTTCAGGCGTAATCTCCACCTTGTTCAATTCGCTCCAGTATTTCGCAACCTTCTTGCGCAGTTCATCATCATTATTCAAGGTCGCAATGCGCGCTTCACAAGCCTCACAGTCCAGCCCGCAACAAGCTATAAAATCGTTCATATTCACCTCGGTTGTTGTTCCTGTCTTTGATTAAGGTCTTTATTTTGTAATCTGCTGAATCTATTTTGTAGTTTCCTATATAGGGAATTGCTTAAGTGTCAAGGATTGCTTCTTGTGTCCCAAATAGATAAATAAAAAGCCAATGAATACCTTGAATATGATGCCTGCCAGCGATTTAATCCCCATGTGATTTCCTGTCATGCAATGTCTTGTAGATATATAACTGGTATGGGAAGGTCACGATGTCGAACGCCAGCGAAATCGGAAGATCGATGTGGACGAGCAGTGTGTTCAGCGGACGGTGAATCCAATTCGGCACAACATCGTCTTCCCTGCTCCACGTGTCTTCCCAAACCTCCATGTCGCCTCTGGCAATGTTTCCAAAGGGCAGTTGGCTGGTCTGCTTGCGGGCTTCACCCCCTTGTACTTGCCACGAGCAATACAAGACCGTTGAACAGCCCGAACCGAAGAAGAGGACGCAAAAAAGGACAAATACGATGAGAAGTTGCCTTTTCATCACTTGCGCTGGAGTTCTGTTGCAACTGGCTTGCCGTTGCGCAGTTCGTAGATGATGGCTTTTCCGCTCCAGTCGCCTTTTGTGCCTGCAAGACGCGCGGCAAGGAAGAGTTTGCGTTCGTCTCCCAGTTCAGGCGGTATCTCTGCGAAGCCGACATTGAGCGAGAGGGGGAAAAACTCGCCTGGTTTCAGGTCAGGCGGAGCCAGGAAGACCGTGTTGCCTCCCTTTGCATAGAACGAGGCGAGAATCCGCCCTTGGAAAGCATTCAGCGTCTGTGCGCCGTATTGGGTCGGTTTGCCGATGTCGATGGTGATTTTCCGCTCAAAGTGGAACTCCTTGTCATAGATACTGATGGTGTTGAGGGGGTGTGGCTCCTTTCCGAAATCATCCCCCGCGATAAAGAACTTGTCGTCCAGGAAGGTGATGCCGTCTGGCCGCGGGGTGTCGCGCAGGGCGACTTTTTGCTGGAAGACCAGTTCGCGGTCGTAGATGTAAACCCAGCCGCTGCCACCTTCATCGGCAACCATCTTGGCATCATAGTAGCAGACAGAGACATAAACCTTCCCGTTGGCGGCGCACAGGTCGCCCGAATGGCGGGGGATTTTGACGGTTGCAAGCGTCTTGCCCGCGTAGTCCGTCTTGAGAATCGTGTCATAGTATGACCAGTAAATACCCGTTGCATCGGCGGCGATTCCCTGGAGATGCCCTGCAAAGCCACCCGCCTCGCACAGAATCTCGCCCGCATGAATGTTCGCCACTGCAAAGAGTGCAGCCACGACCAGCAAAACCAAACGACGCTTTTCA
>JAFTAC010000573.1 GCA_017458805.1 Victivallales bacterium
AAGGGCTTGTCATCGATGGCAAGCTGGACGAATGGCAGGCCTATCCCGCCATCACCCTCGGCGAAAACACTCCCGCACAGCAGCGCTTTTCCGAAAAGTACGAAGGTGACAAGGACTGCTCTGCAAACCTCCAGTTCGCTTGGGACGAGCAGTTCCTCTACATCGCTGCCAAAGTCCAGGACAACCACCACAACAACCCCGTCCGCGACGGAAGTGTCTGGAACGGCGACTGCATCCAGTTCGCCCTGCGACGCAATGGCCCCGCTCCGCTGAACAGCAGTCCCGACGGCATCAACGAGTTTGCACTCGCCGCCGACGCCAAAGGCCCCTTCGTCTATAGCTGGGCTGGCGGACAGCAGTCTGCCGAAAAGGAGCTGAAGGTGGCCTCTGCCTTGACAGCGGACGGCATCACTTACGAAACCGCCATTCCCTGGCGGTACATCGGCCTCCCCAACGCCACGAGCTCCATGCAGTACGGCCTCTCCTTCGTCGTCGCCGACAACGACGGCAAGGGCCTACACGGCTGGCTGGAGTGGACACCTGGCATCTTCGGTTCCAAAGCACCTTCCGCCTTCGGCTGGTTCACCCTGGAGTAGAAATAAGGTGTTAGGAATTAGGTGGGTAGTGGCTAGTGTGTAGTGGTTAGGCCCCCCTAACCCTTAAGATATTATCAGCACCAACTGGTCAACTTGAGTGACTTGACTTTGGAAAAGTGCGCTGTATTGTTGGTGACTAGAAGAGCATCCTCTGCGATTGCAGATGCGGCAATCAGCATATCCATATTGCCGATTGGTGTACCAGCATTTTCAAGCTCGACACGTAGGTTTGCGTATGTATTTGCTGCTTCATCACTCCATGGAATTACCGATACCAGATTGCATAGGGCTTGCACTTTTTCTGTTAGCGCCCGATTGTTGCGCTTTCTGACGCCATACATCAGTTCTGCCATGGTGATACTGGACATGACACAGCTATCGTATAGCTCGGTGAACTTAGCCGTCACTTCTGGATGGTCACCACGGACAAGATATGAAGCTATATCAGTATCTAGCATGTACCGCATCAGAACAACTCCCGTGTCTGCGTTTGCTGAGCAGCCTCCCTTTCAATGGTGAAATCTGTACAGCATGGCAATGCAAGAAATGCTTCTAGCGCACTTTTTCGTGTCATAGGCGATAGGATGACATTATCACCTTCCTTACGAATAGCCACTTCCGAGCAGGTAAAACGATAGCGTTTGGGCAATCGTACAGCCTGCGACCTTCCAGTTTTGAATATTTTCGCTGTTTCCATGATTTGCCTCCTCAATCATTGATATATATCTATAATATATACCATATTTGACTAGTATTCAACGCTATGTTCCTAAAAAAGAGCAGAAAGTGTTCGCGAATACGCGCCGTGAACTCAAGATGATGGTTCTTTCTTGGGTTGCGTAGCCCCTAGCCACCAATCCCTAAAACCTAGGTAGCATCTTCTCCGACAGCCAGTCCTGCAACAGGTAAACCGTGTTCATCCATTCGGACTTCACGACACGCTCGCGGGTGCTATGCGCCTCATGGTAGCCGACGGTGAGGTTCACGCCTGGATGCTCTTTGCAGATGACACTAATGTCGGTAAGACCAAAACCCGTGTCCTCCAGCCATCCTGTCTGGTCCTCAATGTAGTTGCTGAACGCCCACGGAACCTGGTCATAGAACTTGTAGTGCTTGTCGCCCCGCCTGTCCAGTTCAATGAAGAAATTGCAGGTACGGTTGATTTCCTCGAAAATCTCAGGGCAATTCTCTACCAACTCGTGGGCTCCACAAAGTCCCCTCTCCTCGCCATCAGTCACCAAAAGCCCATGGCCGCTGTTGCGGAACAGGTAGATGAGTGCGCACCCGCATCGGTCATCGCCGCCAAGTGGCGCAATCAAATTGTTGTTGACGAACTCTTCACTGGTTTCCAGCACGATGACATGGTTTTCAGGCATGTCAATCGGTGTTTTGACATCGGCATGGGCGACCAGCAACACGGCATTTTTCCGCGTAGCGGGACGATACCAAAAGCGCCGCTTCCCATACGTCTTGTTCTCGTGGAAAACATCCCCTTCTTTCTTCACCGCCAGAAACTTGTCGAAAACAGTCTGGCTGTCGTAGTCGCAGTGCAAAAACTCTCGTAAAACATTTAGCGGCATTGTTTCCTCCTCGTTGTTCTTTATGACACGGGGCCTTGCAATCAAAAGCCCCGCAAACTCACGAGGTAATGCCAATGACATTACCTCTCTATTCCCTTGCTTCTCTATTATATTCAAATTCCACTTGAAATCAAGTGGGCATGTCAAAATAGCCCACATTTCCTCATTGTCTTTGGTAATGCCTCACTGGTTGATATTCACCTACGTCGTCTGGAACTTGGTGAAAAAAGTTCCATAATGGAGCAGTAAAAAGCCGCGGAGCGGCTTAATCGCCCCCGCGAGGGGGCGAGACATAGTATAGCCCGGGGTGAACGCCAAAGGCGCGAACCCAGGGCATGCGGCGGTTGCTGTCTTTGCGCCCTGGAAGGGCGCCACATCCCGCTTCGGTAACAACACAGCATGAGGCCTGTGTGGCGGCAGCGTTGCGCCCTTCCAGGGCGCGATGGCGTGGGGGAT
>JAFTAC010000574.1 GCA_017458805.1 Victivallales bacterium
GACCTTCGCGCCAGGCACACGCTCCTGTATGGCCGTCACCGTTGCCGCCATGGCGGCGGAGCCACCATCGGGAAGGTCGTCGCGCGTGACGCAGGTGACAACGGCATAGCCCAGCCCAAGCGAGGCCACGCTCTCCGCCACTTTTTCAGGTTCGTTCGGGTCTGGAGGAGCAGGTAAGCCATGGTCAACGGCGCAAAATCGGCAGAAACGGGTGCATGTTCCGCCTAGTATCATGAACGTGGCAGTCTTGTGCTTCCAGCAGACACTGCGGTTCGGGCAATTGGCACTTTCGCAGACCGTATGCAGGCCCCCCGACTGAATCAGTCCCTTGACGAGAAGATGATTTCGCGCACCCCCAAATGAGGTATGTAGCCAAGGTGGCAAATGCCCCATTGAGGCGCGACGTGCCGTCAGCCAGAAATCCATCAGCGGCTTCGCTTTCACGATGTCAAGCCGTTCCACCTCGTTATATGGCTTCCCTTCTGCGGCATCGCGCATAAGGGAGATGGCACGTTCATCTGCAGGGGCCAAATCCAGCGCAGCGGCCTCTGCGGCGGAAAACCAGCCGCAGACCTGCCCCTCGGCAGGCTTCCCCTGCGACCTTTCAGCCAGGTGGCAAAGCATGAAATGAAGCCCCACCGTCTTTTCAGGATAGGCGTATTCCAAGCGGAATAGCTCTGTCGCATCCGCCACCTTCAGGCGCAGTTCCTCGTCCAGTTCACGTGCAATACATTCGGCAGGTGTCTCCCCTAAGGCGACTTTTCCGCCAGGAAACTCCCATTTGCCAGCGAGATGCCCGCCTGGACGACGGGTTGCCAGCAAAAGGCGGTCATCCTGCAGAATGACCGCCGCACAAACTTCTATGGTAGCCTTTTCCATAAGAAACACAACGTGTTTCGTGGATTGTTTTAGCCAAGCCGAACGGCCTGGCTATCCTTTACTTCCTGTCGCCAAAGAGGAACTGGCCACGGCGGTTCAGGCGATGCTCGGCCTCAGTGGTGGCGCCAGCGACCTCGGGCTTGTCCTCGCCATAGCTGACAGTAAACATGCGGGCGGAATCAATGCCCAAATCCTTCAGGTAATCGCGGATGGCAAGAGCGCGCCTCTCGGAGAGGGCACGGTTGTACTCATCGCTGCCGCGCTCGTCGCAGTGGCCTTCGATGACCAGCATCTTGTTGCCGTTTTTCATGAGGAAATCCGCAAGCTTGTCAAGCACGGGGCGCTCGGATGTCTTGATTTCGTAGCGGTTGTAGTCGAAATAGACCTTGCCGTTCCAGGGCTGAGGATTATTGATGTATTCGTTTGTGCCTGCGCCAGCATCAACGGGCTTGTTCATATCCGACCATCCAGCAGGGGCGGCAGTTGCAGCATTGGCGTTTGCAGCATTGGCGTTTGCAGCGTCATTTCCACCCTCGCCCAGGCCAGGGATGGCAGGCTGCCCTTCGCCAGGAACAAAGCTATTCGGGTCGAATTCAGCCCCGCCAGGCACATTGGAAGTGTTGGCGGAATTATCCCGCAGATTGGCCAGGTTGATTTTGGGCTTCTTCGCGCAGCCGACAAACAGCATGGCAACACAAGCAGAGACACACAGTACGTTGACGATTCCTTTCATTGACATTCACCTCTTTGTTTGATTGTTTATATTTCTAATGATTGGTTTTCATTCCATTGGGCATCTTCTAACCACATTCACACGGTGATCTTCTCGGCACCGTCCAACAGCCCCTTGTCGTTGATCTGGTCCTTGATCCATCCAGCAATGTTGCCTGCGCCGATTTCATTATGTATGAACCAGTTCGCCATCCAGCGGCGCGCGCTTTGCTCGCCATTGACGCCAAACAGGGAGCGTGCATCAACAGGGGACGGCACATCAGCCGCCGCACATGCCCTGACCAGTGCCATCGCCACCGCATCATAGAGGGCGGCGCGTTTGGTGGCAACCTCTGCGTCGAGGCGTCCATCCTCGCTCTCCGCCGTGTAAATCGGGTTCGGTATCCAGCAAAGTGGCTTTGCGCCAATTGCACGGATGGCCTCGCACAGTGCCTTCGTATCCTCCGACAGCTTCGCCAGAAGCGCTTCGCGCTCTTCAGGCGAGGCATTCAGCGGCATCGCCATCGCCTCTGCAAACACAAAGGAGAAGACCACCACCTGAGGTTTGAAGGGAGCCACATCCCGCCCAAAACGCTTCAAGGCCATGGCCGTCGTCGATTTCGGAATGCCCGCGTTCAGCACACTGGCATCCGCAAAGCGCTCGCGAAGCTTCGCCTCCATCTGCGCGGGCCAGCTCTTGCCCGCCTCCTCGCAGGAAACCGTCATTTCATCGCCAAGGCAGACGACTCTCGCCGTCGCCTCGCTCATCTCGGCTATCTTCTCAGCGGTCTCCCCAGCTGGTGCGTTTCGCACGACTGGCTCGTCAAGCCATTCGCCAGACTTGGGGATGTAGATTTTCGGGCGGCTGATGACGGTCGAGGTGTCCTCGCCCGCCAACTCGGTGTCCATGCTGGCACGCGTGCAGTCCGCACATAGCTTAGGCATCGTGGAGACTTTCAGCTCGCACTCCAACTGCTGGAGGCTTGAAACGTCAATCGGCTTGCCGCATTTCTCGCATAAAACCTGCGTGGTGGGATGCTCCTTCAGGAAATCATTGCAACGACGACAACGACGCGGGGTAGGCTCACGTCCCGCCGTCTGGTTACGCAACTGTTCTTCTTTCGAATAGAGCCAGGTGCCGTCGCAACCAGGCTGCGAGCAGGGCATCTGCTTCTCCTGGAGAGTGTCCAAGAGCTTGGCGCACTCAATGCAGTAGTGCGCAGGTGGCTGCTGTCCATGTCCGAACTGCTTGTGTGCCAATTGCATACTGCGCGTATAGGTCCAGGTGTTCTGACAGGCCTTGTTGCGGCAAGGCAGCTGGATGTCCTGCGCAGAGTTGAAGAAGGCAAAGCATTCACGGCACATGCGGCTGGGTGGTGGCGGCGGCTGCACGGCTGCGGGGTCCTCCCCCTTTGCAATGGCCTCGTTCTGCGCCTTGATGAGCTGCTCAAGCTGCTCCATGGGGCTGTACGTCCAGGTATTGCTGCAACCGCGTATGCGGCAGGGTTGCTCGATGGGCTTCAAGTCCTTGAAGATGCTGAAGCAGTGGTCGCACATGCGAGCGGGCGGATTGTCAATCGACTTTCCAGCACGAATGTGCTCCAGCTGCTGGAATCGGTTCCAGACCCAGGTATGCTCGCACCCATGGACACGGCATTTTATCTCCTTATCGGCAAGGGTGTTGAGAAGCTGGAAGCATTCATCGCACAACTTATGCGGTGCGGGCTTGTCGCCGAGTTCGAGTTGTTCACGGGCCGTCAGCGTCCATGTGTTCTTGCAGCCTTTGAGGCGGCAGGGAAGCTGGATGTCCTTGATTTCCTTCATTTTCCCGCGGCATACGTCACAGAAGCCCCTTGGGGGACGCTTGTCCCGTCCCTGGCGTATGGCCTCCAACTGTGAAAAGCGCGTCCACGTCCACTTTCCCTCGCAACCAGGGCTTGAACATGGCATTTCCTTGTCTTCCAGCGTATTATAGAGGGCAAGGCACTCATCGCACATGCGCAGGTTCAAATCCCGTGTCCTGCCACGCATCAAGTCGCGCATGACCTGGTCCTGGGAAATATGGGCAATGTTCTTGCAACCACGCACCCTGCATTTCACATCTTTTTCAGGAAAGGACTCCCCGATATTTCCAAAAGCATCGTTCACTAGGACCGACTCCTATTTTCGTTTCAAGAGAATATAATAATAACCAAATACCTCATTATATTAGCATAACCGCAAACAGCAACTTTGCAACTTGCAAATGCGTTTTTTTTGTTAGAATTCACGTTTTCTGTCAAATTCTTCTCGCTTTGGCTTTTCAATTGCCTTTAAGAAGTGATTGTTTGACAACTCACCAGGCAACTATATATTATTTTA
>JAFTAC010000009.1 GCA_017458805.1 Victivallales bacterium
CTGATTGCCGCCAAAGACGAGGCCATCCGCGCCGACGATGTGGTGGAGACAATGAATCATTTCCGCGCCTTTGACCATGTGCTGTCTGGAGCCGAAGAAGCCCTGACGGAGGAGTTCATCAAGCATTTGCACTTCATCCTGAAAGCGGGAACCTCCGATGCTGGCATGGAATGGTTCCGTGTGGGTGAATACAAGAAGGTCGCCAATATCGTAGGGGGACACGAGACATCCGCGCCAGAGGATGTCCCCCGTGATATCCGCGACCTGTTGGAGCGCTACGAAGAAGCATCTTCTCACGATATCGACAGCATCCTCGCCTTCCATGAGCGCTTCGAGTCCATCCATCCCTTTCAGGACGGCAACGGGCGGGTCGGCAGGCTCATCCTGTTCAAGGAATGCCTGCGGCAAGGCGTAGTGCCTTTCATCATCGACAGCGAACACAAGGATTTCTACTATCGGGGCCTCCGAATGTATCACGAGGAAAAAGGCTATCTGCGTGACACCTGCCTGTCGGCGCAGGACAAGTATACGGCCTATTGCACCAAGATGGTGCCAGGCTTTCGGAAGGAACTATGATTGCCCCCGTGTCTGCACTCTGTTAGAGGGCACTTTCACTGCTTTTCGCTATACAAACTGAATTTTCAGCTGTTTTCCGAGTCCTCGTGCGATTTTTTGAAGCGTTCGAACGCTGGGAGATTCTGCGCCAGTCTCGATACGGCTGAGGTTAGACTGGGTGATGCCGCACAGTTCGGCAAGTTGCTTTTGCGTCAATTTATGCTCTGCTCTGGCCTTGATAAGCATCAGGTTTATTTCGTGTTCTGGCTGAAGCTCTTCCCATGCTGCTCTGAAATCTTTGTCTTTCATTTGCTTCTGCAAATAACGGTCCAAATCATCCATGGCTCGTATCTTCCTTTCTCTTCTGTTCCATGTATCGTTGCCTGCTGGACTCTGCTCTGGCTATTTCTTCTGGTGGGGTCTTTTTCGTTTTTTTGATAAAACCATGTGTCAGGACCGCCTTATTCCCTACAACGAAGAAATACAATACTCTGGTTATATCTCCCTCAGCCTGCGCTCGAAGCTCGTAGATGCCGTCGATTAGATGTTTAGACTTCGGGGGCCGAATCAGGTGTCCAACTTCTTGCAGGTAACGTATCTTGTCAACCATGCTTGCCCGCATTTTCGGTTTCAATGAGTCCAAGAACTCTTGTACGGGTCTCCGCCCGTCGTCATCTTGGTAGAATTCAATTTCCATGTATGTCTATCCTCCTGCTTAAAGTATATTCCTTTTTTGTAATATTTACAAGCAGCAGAAGATAGAAATGTTCCATAATTTATCGAAAGAGGATTCATGATGAGCAATACACCAAAGACGGCCTCCGAGCGGCAGTTTCAGGAGGATTTCACAAGGCGTCTGGAGCGCTACCGTTGGACTGCCCCCGATGCCCTTAACGGCAACAAGCGCAAGGTCACGGTGGAGACCTTGATTGGCAACTGGCGGCACGAACTCAACCGCATGAATGCAGACCAACTGGAGGGCGTTTACTTGACCGACGCCGAGTTTCAGCAGGTCATGGCGCGTGTCGGGGCGCTGCGGGACAGCTATGATGCGGCCCGTCTGCTCTCGATGGAGAACTCCACGGGCAAGATAGACGGCATCTACCGAGACAAACAGGAGGGCGTGACAAAAAAGCAGGTCACGCTCACCATTTTCCGAAAGGCCGAGGTGGGCGGCGGCGAGTCCTCCTACCAGATTGCGCGGGAGGTGTCCACCGAGAACGGCAACCGCTTTGATATCGTCCTCCTCATCAATGGCCTGCCCCTCATCAACGTAGAGCTGAAGCGGGCGGATGTGTCACTGGACGAGGCGTTCATTCAGTTTAAGCGATACTACCAGGACGGCGAGTACATTCACAACTTCATGGCCTTTTCCCAGATGATGGTCATGTCCTCACCCATCGAGACCCGCTACTTCGCCACGCCCCGCTCCGCCGACCGCTTCAACCCCAGCTTCGTGTTCCACTGGGCGGACAAGGCCAATCGACCCGTCAACAAATGGGAAACCGTGGTGGACAATTTCCTGAAGGTCCCCATGGCGCATCAGATGGTCGGCGACTATCTCGTGCTCTACGAGGCGGACAACCCAGAGGAACGCTGCCACATGCTGATGCGCCCCTATCAGGTCTACGCCTTGCAGGCCGTGGAGCTTGCAGCCTTCGGGCGCGATGAGCACACGGACGGCATACCCCACGGCGGCTACGTCTGGCACACGACAGGCTCAGGCAAGACCATCACCAGCTTCAAGACCGCGCTCTTTCTCTCCACGCGGGCGGGTTTCGACAAAATCATCTTCATGGTGGACCGAAGGGAACTGGACAAGAACACAAGCGAGAAATTCCAGCAGTACGCTGCCTACGAGCCTGTCACCGTGGACAGTACGGCACATACCTTCCAGCTCGAAAAGAGCTTGGCAATCAAAGGCATCGTGGTCACGACGACCTTCAAGATGAACGAGCTGGTGAAGCGGCTGCGGGAAAACGGGAGCGCCAAATTCCAGGAGAAGAAGTTCGTCTTCATCATCGACGAGGCGCACCGCACGACCATGGGCCAGATGATGGGCACCATCAAGGACTATTTCCGCAGGAACAGCCTCTTTTTCGGGTTCACGGGCACGCCTCTCTTTGACGAGAACCATGTGAGGGGCTCTATCAACGAAAAGAGCGAGGCCATCCGAACCACGGAGGCGCTGTTCGGCCCGCTGCTCCATGCCTACACCATCGACCAGGCCATCGCGGACCGCAATGTGCTGGGCTTCCATGTGCAGTATCTTAACACGGGCGAATTCAAGAGCTACGAGGACCTGCGGGAGCGGCTGGTAGAATACTGGCTCGAAGAAGGGGACAACACGGCCACGCAGGACGAGCTGGAGGAGCGGGCGGCTTCCATGGAGGACGCGGAGGTCGAGGCCGAGGCGGAAAAGAACGGCCTGCTCGTCTATCAGGACGAGACCCATATCCCCGTGGTGGTGAAGCGCATCCTGGACGGCTGGGAGGCACAGTCCCAGGCAAGGACGTTCAACGCCATTCTGACCGTCGCCTACAAGTCCAGAGTGCTCGCCTACTACGAGGAATTCAAGAAGCAGCTCGCTGGGCAGGAGAATCCCATCCATGTGGCGATGACCGTCAGCTTCGGCAGCCCAAACGCCCCCGACCAGCTCCCAAGGGAGTTCGTCGAGGAAATGTTCAGGGACTACGCGGCCTTCACGGGCGTGGAGTTCGTGGCGGGCGACCAGAAGCGCGGGGAGGATGCCTACTACGCCGACCTCACGAGGCGGGGGCAGCAGGGCGGCAGCGGCAGGAACAAGCGCAACATCGACCTCATCATCGTGGCCGACCAAATGCTGACAGGCTGGGATGATAAGTACCTAAACGTCCTCTATAATGACAGAATGCTGGAACTTCAGGGGCTGATACAGGCTTATTCCCGCACCAACCGCGTCCTTGGGCCGAACAAGGAATTCGGAACCATCATCAATTTCCTGCGCCCGCGCCAGACCGAGGAAGCCGTGAAGCAGGCATTGAAGCTCTACGGGAGCGGCGGCGAGACGACACTCGCCATTGTGGACACCTATGCGGCAGCGGTGCTGAAGTTCAGGCATCTGGTCGAAAAAATGCGCGGTCAGCTTCTGGACCCGACGGACTGGCAGCTTCTGGAAAAGGATGAGGAAGCAAAGAAGGCGTTCATCAAGGCGTTCCGCCAGGCGGCGAAGCAGCTCGCAAGGCTGGAGCAGTATTACGAGTACGCATGGCAGGACGAACCTTTCGGTATCGACTACGATACATGGCTCCGATATGTCGGCGCATACAAGAACCTCACCAGCAGGGATGAGGAGCCGCCTGATGTGGTCATCCAGCCCCTCCCAGGCAGGGTGAAGGTCGTGGGCGGCACGAAAGTCGATGCGGCCTACATCATCGAGCTGGTGGGGGAGAAGACGAAGGTCGTGGACGGCGTCCGTGTCATCGACGAGGAATCCTTCCGCATCATTTTGGAGCAGATACAGGAATTCAGCGACCTGGGACAGAAAAAGGCCGCTGACGTTCTGGGTGCGTTCCTGAAGGATTTGCAGACGGGGAAGGTCCCCGCAGGGGAAAATGCCGACGCAGCCTTTGCAGACTGGAAAGCGGCGCAGTATGAGAAGGAGCTTTCGGATTTCTCCGCCGAATGGGGCCTGAAGGCGAACGTCCTCGACAGTGCCGTGAAGGCATACGACGGGAGCACTCCAGAGACCGTTCCGCGCCTCGATGAAATCAAGGC
>JAFTAC010000575.1 GCA_017458805.1 Victivallales bacterium
CTAATTGCTAATTGCTAATTGCTAATTGCGTTTATCTCCAATCGACGAGGATGCCGACTGGCGGGTTCTTGGCAAAGCCAAGCTCGTGGTAGATGGCCTCAGCATCCTCGGGGCGGACAACGCGGTTGATGAGCGGCGAGACCTGCAGGCGCTTGGAGCCGACCAGGCGCATGAATGTGCGGAAATCATCGAGGGTTGTCCACTGGCCAGGACGGGATTCAACGGCGGGACGCGTATGGTTGTGGCTGCCAATCAGCGTGATGCCACGCTTGTGGACGTACTTGTAGAAGTCGATGCACTTGTCCGAGATGCGTGTGCAGCCCAGCAGGGAGATGCGCCCCTCCCATGCGATGTACTCCAACGCCTGCTGAAGTGCCTCGATACGCCCTGTCACCTCGACGACGCCATTGGGACCCTGGCCGTCTGTCGCATCCAGAACCTTTTTGATGAAGTCGGGTTCGGTTGGGTCGAAGACCATATCTGCGCCCAGTTTCAGGGCCAGTTCGCGGCGCTCGGGAGAGCAGTCGGCAGCCAGCACGGGGGCGGCACCAGAGAGCCTGGCAAACTGCACGGCGAAGAGCCCGAGGATGCCCAGCCCCGCCACCATGCAGCTCTCGCCCAACTGCAGTTGCAGTTTGCGCACACCCAGGCAGGGGAATGTGCTGATGAAGGCGAAGGCGGCTTCCTCGGGGGAGACGTTGTCTGCCACGGGGTAGATTTTGTTCACGGGACGCACATGGTAGAGCCTGTGGCCACCCTCCGTGAGAAGGACGCGCTGCCCGACCTTGTAATCCTTCACGTCCGAGCCTAACTCTTCAATAACGCCTACGGCACTATAGCCAGGGTAGAAGGGGAAGCCCCTGGTCAATTCCGCATGTTCCATCCCGACGTACCCCGTCGGCCCCGTATTGGGAAGGGCATGGAAATTCGCCAGTTCCGTTCCCGCGCTGATGGCGGAGCATTCGCATCGTGCAAGCACCTGGTTGGGGGCAAGCTCTGGCGTGAACTCGACTTCCTGCAGGGCAGCCTTTTCTTTCTCTGGGAAATAGATGACCTTGTTCTTCATCGTTCATCACCTCATTCGTTTAATGATCTCTAGAACCTCTAGAAGTTCTTTAGTACTCTAATGCGAGTGTCCATCAGGCAACTATGACCATTTCCATGGAAGCCGCAGCAGTAGCCGAGCAGCAGTTTGCCTTCATGGAAATGGATGGCGATATAGCAGTATCCGTGGCCTGGCTCGTTCTCCAGCAGCTGATGCTCGCCCCAGGTCTTGCCGTTGTCGCGGCTGCGGGCAATGACCAGAGGCCTGCGGTCGCTCATCTGGGCATACCTTTCAAAGGTGTTGCCCCAGAGGGGGCGCTGGTCATCCCAGATGGCTATGAGGGAGTTGTCCGTCGGGTCGCGCTTCAGGGACATGGGAGCTGTGGGGCTGCGGAAAGGCAGGCCTGGTCGCGGATTAGACCAGCTCTGCCCGTCGTCATGGGAGAAGGTGAGATACTGGTAGCCTAAATCAGTGCGCAGCCACATCATCAGCTCATGCGGTGCAAGCTCCACAATGCCAGGCTCCTGCCAGCCGACCACCGTGCCAGATTCCATGGATGGGAAGACTGGATTCGGGCTCTGCTGCCAAGTTGCGCCCCCGTCATCCGAATAGCAGTAGATGGCGAAGGCCGGGTTGTGGGTGCGCCGTCCATTCCAATGGTAGGACATCGCAAAGGCGATGCGCCCGCTGGAAAGCTGCACGAGACGGTCGTTGTTGACCACGTGGTAGCCATCGGGTTGCAGGCAGGAAACGGGCTCCGACCAACTCTGCGCCTCATCGCTGGACCAACGGCAGAAAGGCATGCAATATACGGAGCCGTCCGCCGCATGGCGCTTTCGCAAGTAGAGCATAAGTATGCGCCCATCTGTCAAGCGTAGCAGGGAGACGCTCATGATGTTCATATCCTCTTCCTCATGGCGAACAAGCACATCACCCATCTGCCAGGTCATGCCGCCGTCGTCCGAGAAGCAGCAGGCCAGGTCGGCACTGTCGTTGTCCCCACCTCTTCCCGCCAGATAGCGCGTGTAGATGTAGAGGAGACGCCCGTTTTTCAGCGTGACAAACGAGCCTTCCGAATGACGGCAGTTTGTTGCATCTGCCACGATGTCAAAGGTTGCAAGCGTTTCCATTGTCTAGATTCCCCTTGCAAAGAACTCCTTGAGGGCATCATGCCAGTCGGGCATTGGAGGAAGCCCGCAGAGGCGCAGCATCCGCTTCTCCAAGCGTGAGTTGTGCGGACGCGGCGCAGGGCGCGGGAACTCCTCCGTCGTGCAGGGTACTATCTCCTGCTTCACGCCAGCAACGCGGAAAATCTCCTCCGCGAAGTCGTACCAGGTGGCCTCGCCTTCGCAGGTCAAATGGAACGTGCCAACCAGCTCGGGGTGCTCCAGCAGGATGGCAAGGTGCTCTGCCACAGCCCAGGTGGAGGTCGGGTTGCCAATCTGGTCGTTCACGACCTTCAGCTGCGGGCGCGTCCCATCCGCCAGTTTGAGCATCGCGTGGACGAAGCTGGGGCCGCCTGGCCCGTAGAGCCACGAAATGCGGCAGATGAGATGGTTCGGGCAGTGGCGGCGTATGAGCTCCTCGCCCGCGTATTTGCTCAGCCCATAGATGGTGTGCGCTCCGCCCGCCACATCGAATTCGTGGTAGGGCCTTGTCGCCTCTCCTCCAAAGACGTAGTCCGTGGAGATGGCGATGAGCTTGATGCCGTGGCGATTGCAGGCGGCGGCCACATTGCCGCTTCCCACTGCATTGAGCTTGTAGGCGAAATCCACTTCCGTCTCGCACTTGTCAACGGCGGTCATGGCTGCGCAGTGGATGACCACATCTGGCTTGACGGCGGCCAGCTGCGCGTCGAAGGCGGCTGCGTCCGTGATGTCCCAGTCGGGCAAGTCAGCGACGGTGATGCGGTGCTGCGAAAGAACCCTTTGGAGGGTGCGCCCCAGCATCCCCTTGCCGCCCGTTATAAGCAAATGCAACTGTGTCATAGCGTTAGAAAGCTCCTGGATTATTGATTCTCTTGAGCAGGTACTGCCCGTACTCCGTCTTGAGCAGGTCCTGGATGGAATCCCTGACCTGGTCGGGCGTCATCCATCCGTTGTCAAGTGCGATTTCCTGGAGGCACGCCACCTGGAGCCCCTGGCGGGTCTCGATGGTGCGGATGAAGTTGGCTGCGTCAAGCATGGAATCGTGGGTGCCTGTGTCCAGCCATGCATAGCCTCGTCCCAGGCGGACAACGTTCAGCTCGCCCAATTGAAGGTAGGCGTTGTTGACAGCCGTGATTTCCAGCTCGCCGCGAGCAGAGGGCTTGATGCCTTTGGCTATCTCCACAACCTTGTTGTCGTAGAAGTAGAGCCCTGTAACAGCGTAGTTGGAGCGCGGATTCTTCGGCTTCTCCTCGATGGAGAGGGCGTGGAACTGGCTGTCGAACTCGACTACGCCGAAGCGTTCGGGATCTTTCACGTAATAGCCGAAGACCGTGGCCCCCTTCTCCTGATGAGCTGCCTGGAGAACCTTGTTGCGCAGCCCTGCGCCGTAGAAGATGTTGTCCCCTAGAACAAGGGAGACATTGTCCTTGCCGATGAACTCCTCGCCAATCAGGAAGGCCTGCGCAAGTCCCTCTGGCTTCGGCTGCACTGCATACTCGAAATGCACGCCGAAACGGCTGCCGTCACCGAGGAGCCGTTGGAAGCTGGGCTGGTCCTCGGGCGTGGTGATGATGAGAATATCCTGTATCTCCGCAAGCATCAGCACGCTGATGGGATAATAGACCATCGGCTTGTCATAAACCCCAAGAAGCTGCTTGGAGACTCCGCGCGTAATCGGATGGAGCCTGGTGCCAGCGCCACCTGCCAATACAATTCCTTTCCTTTGACCTCCTTGCCCAGGCGTTCGCCTGAATACTTCTTCTCACGTATGGGACGCCACCACCACTCGTTGTCCAGATACCACTGGATGGTCTTGCGGATGCCCGTGTCAAAGTTCTCCTCGGGCCTCCAGCCGAGGCTGTCGCGCAGCTTGTCCGCCGAGATGGCATAGCGCTGGTCGTGGCCAGGGCGGTCCGTCACAAAGACAATCTGCTCCTCGTAGCGTCCTTGTGCCTTTGGGCGCAGCTCGTCAAGGATGCGGCAGATGGTCTGCACGACTTCCAGGTTCGTGCGCTCGTTATGACCGCCGATGTTGTAGGTTTCGCCTGGGATGCCCTTGGTGTCAATGAGCCACAGTGCCTTGGCGTGGTCATCCACATAGAGCCAGTCGCGGATGTTGTCGCCCTTTCCATAGATTGGCAAGTTCTTGCCGTCCAGTGCGTTCAATGTCACGAGTGGGATGAGTTTTTCGGGGAAGTGGTAGGGGCCGTAGTTGTTGGAACAGTTGCTCAGCAGCACTGGCAGGCCAAAGGTGTGCCCCCAGGCGCGCACGAAGTGGTCGCTGGAGGCTTTGCTCGCCGAATAGGGCGACTTCGGGTCGTAAGGAGTCGTCTCGTAGAAGAAACCCTCTGGTCCAAGCGAGCCATAGACTTCGTCCGTGGAGATGTGCTGGAAGCGGAAGGCGGCCTTGCGTTCGCCATCCAGTCCCCGCCAGTATTCCAACGCGCACTGAAGCAGCGTCGTGGTGCCAAGCACGTTTGTGCGCACGAAGCAGAGCGGGTCGTCAATCGAACGGTCCACATGGCTCTCCGCAGCCAGATGCATGATGGTGTCAGGCTGGAACTCGTTGAAAAGCCGCTTTACGCCCTCGTAGTCGCAGATGTCAAGCTGTGCAAAGTGATACAAAGGCGAATCGGAGATTTCCTTTAGGCTGGAGAGGTTTCCCGCGTAGGTCAGCTTGTCGAGATTCACCACCTCGGCCAGTTTGTTGCCGACCAGGTACCGTATCAGCGCAGAGCCGATGAAGCCTGCGCCGCCTGTGACGATCACTTTTTTCATTTTGACACCTCAAGGGGTTATGGTGGAAAAGCCTATTTTTTCTCCGCAGGGGTATTGAAGCTGACGCTGTGCGGCAGGATGTCGTTGGCGCGTTCGGCGATGTTGCCCAGGTGGGCGGAGATGCGCTCCAGGTTTGAAAGCAGCTCCACGAAGACAACGCCCTTCTCGACGGTGCAGTCCAGTGCCTTCAGGCGCGCCTCGTGGCTGCGCTCGAAGCGCGCCGTCATGAACTTGACCTCCGCGTTCATGGCCAGCACCTTCTGGATTGCTTCCAGGTTCTTGGTGCGCAGGCCGTCTGCCAACAGACTTCTCATTTTGTTCAGATGGTCGTTGATTTCACGGATTTCCGCCACGGCCTGCGTTGAGAAGGCAAGCTCCTTGCTCTTCATGGGAGGCAGCAGCTGGTAGATGTTCACGGCACGGTCGCCGATACGCTCGATGTCGTTCACGCAGTGCATGAAGATCGGGATGGAGGAGGACTGGCTGATGTTCAGGTTGCGCCGCGTCAGAAGCACGAGGTAGTCGATGATGGCGTGCTGCGCGTTGTCGATGCGGTCCTCTATGTGCTCGATTTCCTCCTGCTCGCTAGCCTCCGCTATGTTGGTGATGGAGTGGATGCTCTTGTTGGTCAATTCCATCGCCACGTCCGTCATGGAGAGCAGCGCGTTGAAAACCTGCGCCAAGGCTGCGGAAGGTGTGTTGAGCAGCCGCTGCTCCAGATGGCAGATGCTGTCCTTCGCCACATCGCCGTCAGCACGCTCGGGCACTACTAGCTTCGACATCCATGCGATGAGGTTGATGAAGGGCAGGAATAGCACTACGTTGAAGATGTTGAACAGGGTGTGGGCATTTGCCAGATGGCGACCTATGTTCTCAGGCACGAAGGCGAAGACGTCGCCTGGGGTCAGAACATCCGCAAGTTGCAGGAACGCGGGCCGCCCATGGATATTGATGTAGATGAACGGCATCATGATCAGCACGCCCAGCACTTTGTGGAGCGTCGCCGCCACAGCCGCCTGCTTGGAGGCGCGGCTCGTGTTCAGAACGGCGAAGAGTCCCGTGACGGTGGAGCCGATGTTGCAGCCGAAGATAAACGGAATCGAGGTGTAGAAGTTGAGCA
>JAFTAC010000010.1 GCA_017458805.1 Victivallales bacterium
GCTTGCCTTCAGCCCCTTTGAACTATGCAATGCGAATGAACTCTTCATCCCCAACGTGTGGAACATGCTTTTTGTGAACACGCGCTTCAATTCTCTCTTCAAGGCGTCGTATGACATCGGCTATGCGAATGAGGCGTTGCAGCTCATGCAGGGCTACTCGATACCGCCTGTTTCGAGCATCGTGACCATCCTGCTGGTTTACATGATTGGCGCTGCCATTATTCTGCTGGTCATGTTCAAGCTGAAGCGGCACAGCCAGGGGTGGCTGCTGGTCTGCCTGTATGGTGTGTGCGTCACGTTGTTTGTCATGGGGCGGGCACGCCATATCACGGCCTCCACCGCAGACCTTTCGCTGGCCAACCTCCGTCTCTCCACCTGGGATGGCGTGCGTGGAGCGACGCAGAACAACTCCCTTTTCCTGACCAGAACGGACATGCAGCCTTCGGTGTCCGCCGACTGCGGGCAGGTTATGCTGCGGACGCAGCCCAAGAACATCAGCTTGATGAACCGTCAGGATTCCATGCCCTCGACGCCGACCTGGTTCAAGTCCGATGGCAAGACCAACAGCATTGAAAAGTTCACGATGCAGCAGATGCGCCCGCGTTCCCTCACCTGGTTTGAAAGAGGGCGGCACACGCTGGCGAATCGAGGCAGTCTTCCCGAAATCGCATACGAGGCCGATGGCATACGCCTCAAGCCGTGGCGGCTGCCAGAGGAACTGGCTGGTGCGAAGCGCGCGCTTCTTCTGATGCCGCATGGGCAGCGGACGCTCCATATCGCCGACGGCGTGGTGGAGGATACGGGCGCAAGCTCCCGCATTGAGGCGGACACGCTCCTCACCTCCGCTATGCGGTATCTGGCGTCGTTGCCCGTCCAGACCACGACGCTGGCGCTGGTGGTGCCGACCGTTTCCAATGCGCCTCTGGCTCTGGAGGCAAGTTTCAAGGGGCAGCCTGCCAGCGTCTATGACTACGACATCGTCTTTGTAAACGCTCGCATCCCTCGCGGCGAGAAGCCTGCCTTCATCAACCGCGGCATGCTGGATTTCGAACTCCCCGCCAATTCAGGTTTCAGGCTCTGCCTGAAGGATGGCATTTGGATGCCGATGCAATACACGGGGATGGAAAGGAACAGCTATGACATCCTGTTCCATGTCCCTGAGGAGATGGCGGTTGCCTCGCCTGAAAAGGTCATTCTGAACATGGACGTGAGCACGACTGGTGCAGGAGTAACCTTCAAGCCCGTGCTGGTGGCGTGCGACGGCACGCGCATCGACTACATGGAGAAGCAGGGAAGCTCCTATACCTTCTATCCTGCGGGAAAGGCGGTAGTCTCCCCCGTGACCTCGCAGATTTATCTGGCTATTTACCTGCAATTCGAGGGAGGACCCAAAGGCGCGATGACGCGCTCCAATTACTGGCAGGTGCATGACATTTCGGTTGACATACACAACAAATAAGGTGCGGATATGATACGGATTGAACATCTTACAAGGGATTTTGGCGGGGGGCGCGGCATCCACGACCTCTCCATGGAGATACCCAAAGGCAAAATCTTCGGCTACATCGGCCCGAACGGCGCAGGAAAATCAACGACCATCAAGATACTCTGCGGGCTCTATTCGCAGACCTCGGGGAGGGCCTTCATCAACAACCTGGAGGTTACCCCAGCCAACGCCAAGCGCATCAAGACAATCGTCGGCTACATGCCCGACAACTTCGGCGTCTATGACAAGATGAGCGTCTGGGAGTACCTGGACTTCTTCTGCGCCGCCTACCACATTCCGCCGAAAGCGCGCCAGAAGCGCGTGCAGGAGGTGCTGGCGCTGACCAACTCGCAGCACATGCTCGACTACCAGGTCGCCTCCCTCTCCAAGGGAATGACGCAACGCATCGGCCTGGCAAAGACCCTGCTCCACGACCCCGAGGTGCTGATTCTGGACGAGCCAGCGTCGGGACTCGACCCATACGCCCGCATCGAAATGCGCCAGACCATCATGCGCTTGCGCGACATTGGCAAGACCATCATGCTCTCGTCGCACATCCTGCCTGAGCTGGCGGGCGTCTGCGACCTCATCGGCATCCTGGAGAAGGGGCGTCTGCTCGCCTTCGGGACGGTTGACGAGGTGACGCGCCAGGTCCAGGAGAACCTGAAGCTCTCCGTTTCAATTGTCAATGGCATGGAGCGCGCGCAGCAAGTGTGCGCGGAGTTCCCCGAGGTGCAGAACCTGGAGTGCAACGGCAACGAGATGCATTTCCGCTTCAACGGCCCCCGAGGGAAACTGCCCGACATCCTCACGCGCCTGGTGGCCAATGGCGTCTCCGTTGCGGAGTTCCGCGAAGACCACGCCGACCTGGAGGAGGTCTTCCTCTCCGTCACCCACCACAACTGAGCTTCTAGAGCTTCTAGAGAAACCAAAGCAGATTTAGTAATAATGAGTGCTATCAGTAATATCCTCCAAAACCCGATAATGAAGCGGGAGTTCCAAAGCGCGGCACGCATGGGGAAGACCATTGCGTTTGCCGCGTTCGCGGTTTTCTCTCTTGCCTTCATCATCTTCGCGCTGTGGCCTCGCAGCGGCGTTTTTTCCGAGTCGAACAGCAACGAGCTATTCACGATTTTCATGGGGGCTGAACTGACCTGCATGCTTCTGATGACGGCTGGCTTCACCTCCAGCGCCATCACCTCGGAGCGCGAGCGCAACACATTTGCCATGCTCCAGACGAGTTTGCTCTCCCCTGGCGAGATACTCTGGGGCAAGCTGGTAGGGGCGCTGGGCATCTCCTTCGTGCTTTTCTTCATCACACTGCCCGTGGCGA
>JAFTAC010000576.1 GCA_017458805.1 Victivallales bacterium
ATTGAACAAGGAGTGCCATGCCGTTCATTGCAAAGTAAAGGACAATCAGAAAACCGCCCATGGGAGCAAAAAATAGCCGCAACTCGTTGAAAAAAAAAAACATACAATACATTATTATGGTCAAATAAAACCTAATTGTCCAACGTCTCATTAAAAACGTCATCAGACTAGCCGAGGGCACAATAGCTTCCACCCGACAAGGGAATAATAGAATGAATAAGAAATTGATACTAGTTTTTGCACTCTTCCTGTTCCGCAGCTTGTGCTTTGCCCAGGTGAAAGTCTCCGATGTCAGTTTCACGACGCGCTGGCCCTGGAATGAGCTTGTTGACATAACCTTCACTATTGGAGGAATAGACATCGAAGGCAAAAAGTATTCCCTTGTCTTTGAGGGCTATGACAATGTCACGCAAAAAAGCGTCACGATGAAAAGCATCACGGGAGTTGGATGGACCTACGGAAGCCCCGTCCACTCTGGCACGCTCTATGCAGTGTGGAATGCTGGCGTCGATTGCCCAACATTCCATTCTGCCTCTTTTCAAATCAAAGTCACAGCCACACAAGTGGAAGCTCTTGATAATCCTTATTTAGTGATTGATCTGTCGGCTGGCCCAAATGCCCCATACTATCCATACGAACTACGTTCCAGCGGTCCAAAACCTGAAGAATTGCTCGGCCAAACGACATTCCAGCTATGGCTATTTCGTACTCCCGCAGGAAGATTCATGATGGGTTCACCTGAAAGCGAAGTAGGACGCCACAGCAACGAAAGACAACATATTGTTTATATCACAAAACCCTTCTATACAGGAATCTACGAGATCACGCAGAAGCAGTGGGAACTCGTGATGGGCTCCAATCCATCAAAGCATATCGGGGATTCACGCCCCGTCGAAAATGTCTCGTATGATATGATACGTGGTGCAAGAAATGGCTCAGAATGGCCAACGGGCCTGTACGCGGCAGATACCTCATCTTTTATCGGGCGCATCCAGGCGCGGACTGGTCTGACACTCGACCTCCCCACCGAGGCACAGTGGGAGTTTGCCTGCCGCGCAGGTACCACGGGTTATCTAAACAACGGCAATTTTCAAATTATCGAAAAGTTCCGCTACTACAACGACAACAGCCGTTTCATTTATCTCTTTGACGCTGATAGCAAGGCAAAAAGTGAATACAACATCTCGCTTCTCTCCAGCGTTGCCCGTTGGGACTACAACAAGGAGGACGGCAAAGGCGCATATACCCAGCACACCATGGTCGGTCTATATAACGTTAATGGCTTCGGTTTTTATGACATGCACGGAAACGTCTATGAATGGTGCCTGGACTGGCATGACCCCTTCACGGCCCTGGAAGTCGTTAATCCCACAGGCCCTTCTTCGGGCACAGAACGCATCTGCCGCGGCGGCTCCTGGAAGGAGAGCGACTGCGACAAGTTCCGTTCAGCCTTCAGAGCCAAGCACAAATCGGACTATACCAGTTCTGACCTAGGCTTTCGAATTATATGGCATCGCGTCAACTGACACACTCCCAATTCGCTTTCTATAGCCTTTTTAAAAGCTGTTGACCATGAAAAAACTCCTCGCATATACTGGACTGATTCTTCTCGTTTCAACTGCGTTCGTCATGGCAGTGCAGACTGGCTCCGAATGGAGCTCACCTGGCATTCTGGACAACCGTAGTACCTTCGGTGGACAGGTTGTACACGGCAACCACGTCTATGTTTCCCCTAGACAAGACTACTTCACGCCTAACGTAGTCTTCAAGATAAATGGCAAAACCGCCTCGGGCTGGTCAAAAAACAAGCCTTTCTGGGACAGTACAAGCGTTGAAAATGCCATTTATAGCTCGGAGAACAACGCTAAACCAATAGCCGTCCTCAACGACGAAAATGTCATCTTCCACGGCGGCGTACTTGAGAAGAACGAGATCTGGGAAGGCAACAAAGTGCATATCGTGCAGTACAGCACCCGTGTTCCTAGAGGATATACCCTGACCATTGCGGACAATGCCATCGTCAAGTTCTGCGATGAAGACAATCTCATCGTTGACACGGGAGCAACGCTCGTTGTTGACAAGGCATATTTCACACATGTTGCCGATGACACTGTGGGCGATGACACCAACATGGACAGCAACGCCAGCTCCCCCAAGAAAGATGCCTACAAACTCACCATCAATGGAACTGTTCGCCCTGTTGGCAACCCCTATATCCGCTACCTCACACCGTCTCCTGCGGCAAAGCTTTACACGCTTACAACCTCCAACTGCACCGCAGACCGAGAAATATACTTCCTCGGCGCAACAGTCTCTCTGAAGACAACACCGATTCCCAACTGGCCAGTGGAAGAGAATGTGGTCACCTGGAGCAGCACTCCAGCTGTCACCATCACAAAAGACACTGCAAACAGCTTTGCAGCAACGCTGACCATGCCTGCCTCCAATGTGACAGTCACCGCCACCGTGACCAAGAAGAAGTTCGACATCACCACCATCAACTGCACGGTGGATGAAACCCCGAAGACGCCCGAAACCACGGCTATGCTGACCGCCACCATCCCAGCTGGCCAGCCGCCCGAAGAGTACATCGTGGAGTGGAGCTCCGAGCCAGCCGTCACCATCACCCCCAACGTGAATGACCATACGAAGGCCACCTTCGTCATGCCGCACTCCGCCATCACCGTTACCTGCACAGTCACACGCAAAACATACCAGCTCACAGTCGTCAAGGGCTATGTGATGCAGGACGGCCAGAAGGTCAATAAGCTGCTGCTTCCCAAGGACGGGAACACCACCATTTTCGCCACGCTCATCGACGGCGTGCCTGAAGAGGACTTCATCATCGACTGGAGCATTGCCCCCGACGAGGCTGGCTTCGCCGCAGGGGCACAGAACAAGGCCTCCGTCTCCTACACCATGCCAAACCATGCAGTCACCGTCACCATTGACGCAAAGCAGATGTTCCACATCACAACAGATACTTGCGCTGCCGACATGGAGAAGGCCCTGCCGAACACGCTTGTCACGCTGACCGCCACCATCCCCAACGGACAGCCGCCGGAGGAGTATGTCGTGGAGTGGAGCACAGAGCCCGCCGTCACCATTACCCCCAACGCCGACGACCACACGAAGGCGACCTTCGAGATGCCTGGCGAGAACATCACCGTCACCTGCACGGTCACCCGCAAGACCTATCTGCTGACGGTGATGAACGGCGTCGCCGTGAAGGATGGGAACGAATCTCCAGAAATCGAACTTGAAAAGGACGAGGTTGTCACAGTCAAATCCATCCAATACGACATTGAAAACTGGTCGCGTATGATTGGCTGGACGACAGAAGAGGATTTCATGGCGCTCCTTCAGGACGCCACCGCATACACCACCACCTTCACCATGACCAATACGCCCCTGACCCTCACCGCCAACTACGAGGAGATGCCCTTTCTTCCAGAGGACCTGGACCATGGCAAGAGCCTTACCCTGGAAGAATACCTCCAGGCAAAAGACGCCATGCAAAGCCACTCCGTCGATGGAGACCTCTGCACAACAGACGAAAACGGCAATACACTCTATCTTCCCAATGAAACCGTGCTTTCGGGTACAGAGGGGGACTATATCCGCCGCAGTGTCCAGCCCGCCGTCTATGCGGAGGGAAGCACCATCAAGGTGACTTTCGAAATCAGCAACCCCGCGGACTTCCAAAGCTGCGTCATCTTCGAGAACATCCCTGAAAACTGGCACTGGAGCGTCGATGAAAACGGCTCCTTTGGCTCGACAAGCTCCATCATCTTCGACGTGGCCAGCACCTCCCAGGGCGTTGTCTGGACTATCTCCGACAGCAATGGTCAAACCATCTACCACGAGGAAAAAGACTCCGGTGTGCCACAGAGCCTCACCTTCTACCTCACGCCCGATGAAGGCGCCGACTTGACGGACACCGTTGAACTTGTCTCCCACGAGGCAGTCGGCAATATCGGCAATTCGTATCTGGACGTGCTTCCTGCCAACACCTCCTTGCAACGGGTCACCCCGCACTGGGCCGATGCCAACAAGGATTTGATTCTCTCGCCCGAGGAGATTTTGGCTGCCCGGAACGACCTAATCACCATCATCCTGCATGGCGGCCAATACGTCTGGGACGGCGAGGCGTTCATACCCTATCCACTGCTGGAGGCGACACGTGGCGCGGACACAGAGAAAACAGTTGAAATCGCACGCCTGCTCTCCTCCGCGGAGTTCGACCTGGGCAGCCTCATCAGCGTCACCCTGGATTTGTCGCCGCTTGCAAAGGCCACGCTTGTCTCCCTTGTGGAAAAAGTGCCGCAGGGCTGGACTGTCATCGACAACGGCGGTGGCAAGGTGGCCAAGGACGGCTCCTTCATCCTCTTCGACTTCGACCTGAAGGATGCAAAGCCTGGCAGCGTCTCCTACACCTTGAAGGCTCCCACGCTCTACTCCGAGCTTGAATACACACTCTCCTCCACGCTCTGCAAGGGCCTGGCCAACGGCTCCACCATCCGCGTGAGGACACCAGACGCCCCCCTGCGGTGGTCGAATCCAAGGCCCTCCCTGACCGTCTTTACCTCGGGACAGCTGGCGCAATGGCGCGTCAACGGCGGAGAATGGCTGGAAAGCGGCACGCGACTGGCGGTCTCCGCCGATGCATCTGCGACCATCCAGCTGAAACTCCTTGGAGAAAACTGTCTGCTTGGCGAATGGCAACCCCTTGACAACACCATCACCCTTGCCACTCCCAAGGCCGAATCACTCGCCATCACCATGCCCAATCACAATGTGATTCTCAAGGCGCGGCTTCTTTCCCCCAGACAGTTCGCCATCGCAACTGGCTGGAATTTCCTCTGCAAAACAGCGGAGATGGCCGGGGCGGCCCAATTCAACGGGCAGGCCGTCTTCTATTATGACCGGAACCAATACAAAAAGAGCTCCTTCCAGGCTCTGCCGTTGGGAACCGCCTTCTGGCTATACTCTCCCAAGGCGGAAACTGTCATGCTCTACCCCGAGGCGGTGCAGACACCCTCCAACTACCGCCCAGCCAGGCTGAAGAATGGCTGGCAAGGCATCGGCTCCCCCGATGCCCGCCTCAACTGCCTTGTCAAACCCGACGACTCCGACAGCGTCTTCGCCTGGAAGGACGGCAAGTGGCAACTCTTCGACAGCCAAGGCGGCACCCTCCCCCTCTCCCCTGAACAGGGCTACTTCCTGTTCAAGTAACTGTCATATAATGAAACTATGCGCAGTCGCCTTCGTGCGAAAA
>JAFTAC010000577.1 GCA_017458805.1 Victivallales bacterium
GACATTAGCGCATGGGTGCTCATGGGGCTCCCCACCTCCGTTTACGCCCTGGGCATCGGGCAGGTATGGATTGCCGTCGGCCTCGCGGTCGGCTACACCCTGAGTTGGATTTTCGAGGCGGGACGCCTTCGCAAGTTCTCCATCGTCTCAGGCGACGCCATCACGATTCCCCAGTACCTGAGCAACCGCTTCATGGCCAAATCCTACTCGCTGCAGGTCATCTGCGCCGTCATCTTCATGCTGGCCTACACCATCTACGCGGCCTCCAGCATCAAGGCGTGCGGCACCCTCTTCCACAAGGTCATTGGAATGGACGCAACCAAAGCCATGTACCTCTCCGCCATCATCATCGTCAGCTACACCTTCCTGGGCGGATTCTCCGCCGTCTGCTGGACTGACTTCTTCCAAGGAATGCTAATCCTCGGGGCCATGCTCCTCGCCCCCATCTTCGCCGTCTTCATGCTCAACGCCGCCGAAGCGGGAGCCATCCCGGAAGAGTTCGTCGGCAAATATGCCACCAGCGAAGATTTCTGGAAGTTGGGCAACTGGAAGGACATCGCGTCTGGCTTCGGTTGGGGTCTGGGCTACTTCGGCATGCCCCACATCATCATTCGATTCATGTCCATCAAGTCTCAGAAGACCCTACGCAAATCCTCCGTCATCGGCATCCTCTGGACCCTGTTCATCCTCATCTTCGCCACGGTCATTGGCATTGTCGGACGCAAGTGCATCGGCTTTGATGCGGACGTCCTCTCCAAGGAGCTGGTCTTCGTTCACATCGTGCGCACCATCTTCCCCGGCGTCATTTCCGGAGTGCTTCTCTCCGCCGTCCTGGCGGCTGCCATGAGCACGGCTGACAGCCAGTTGCTGGCCGCCTCCTCCTCCTTCTCCAGCGACCTCTACAAGCCCGTCATCCGCAAGGGCAAGACCAACGACCAGGAACTTCTCTGGAACGGACGTCTCGTGGTGCTCATCGTCGCACTGGCGGCCCTGCTCATCGCCACCAACCCCAACAGCGGCTCCATCATGGGTCTGGTCTCCAACGCATGGGGTGTCTTCGGTGCAGCCTTTGGTCCTGCCATCCTGCTGAGCCTCTTCTGGAAGCGCTTCAACTTCACGGGGGCCGTGGCAGGCATTGTCGTGGGCGCCGCCGTGGACATCGTATGGTTCACCACCCCTGCCCTCGCCAAGCTTGGCCTCTATGAAATCATCCCTGGCTTCTTCGCAGGCCTTGTTGCCGCCATCGCCGTCGCTCTCGCCACGCATGAACCCGATGCAGCACAGCAGAAGCTCTTTGATGACGCCGTTAAGTACGAGGACTAACAGCAACACCGTTCCAACATTAAGTCACACGCCATCTTGCACCTCGCAGGATGGCGTGTTTTTTTGATTGCAGGGGACAATCGCCATTTCCCCGTTTGCATCTTTGTGAGATTTGGATATATTGTGTTAAGGTAATTGTCGGTTTAATTTGTAACAGGAGACTATTTATGAACTTTTTCCAGAATCGTATTTCTATAATTGCCTGTGCCGTCGGTGCATTTCTTCTAAGTGGTTGCACGGCAATCCAAGAGACCTGGCAGGGGTCCGTTGCCATCGCGAAAGAGAAGATGGGGGATAAGCCCCAGACCACGACACAAGCACCGCCTACCAAAGACCAAAGCCCCGAGGAAGTGTTCGATGCAGAAATTGAGACAGAGCGTTTCAGCACAATCTGGCGCGGCATGGACGAGCTGGTCACCGACTACGAAGACGTGCTGACCGACAATGACAAGTCCTGGTTCGGACGCCGCACGAGGAGCCTCACCAACTCCGCCTTGAAGCTGATCGCCAGCAAGGCGGGCATGGAGAGCTACCAGAAGATTCTGGAGCTGCAGAAGAAGGTAGCAGACCTGGAGAACGAAAAGGGGAACCTGGTGGCAAGCCGCCTCGGCTACCCCCTCTCCTCCAAGAACCCTCTGGCCATGACACGCGAAAAGTGCGACAAGAAAATCCAGGAACTCCAGGACGATATCACCGCCCACAACGCCGCAATCAAGCAGCAGAGCTACTTCCTCCTCAACGACCTCAACCGCCATGGCCAGGTCATGGATGCCAAGCACCTCAAGTACC
>JAFTAC010000578.1 GCA_017458805.1 Victivallales bacterium
CACATTGCAATCAGCGTGCCAAGTTTTTAAGAGGCTATTCTCTGCTCAATACTTTTTTAGGAAGATTTTTACTGGTATATTTTTATTCATTGATGGTAAAAACTTGACATTCATGGGGCGCACAACGTGCGCCCTTCCACCACATGGTCGTACTATACCCCTCCTGCTAGTGGACGAACACACTTTTTATATACAACTTTCTTCAAGAGGCTATAATAAAGTAAGGTGACTTTTTGAATATCAAAAAGCCGACTTGACAAGCCCCCCGAAACAGGCTACATTTGACCCCAACCCTAAGGGCGGGGCCCCGTTTCTTCCAGACGGCCCGTCTTTTGGAGGAGCTGGGGACAACGGTTCTCCTGGGGACGCCTGGCCTCGGAGGGTGCCTGGGGACGCCTGGCCCTGGGGACGTCTGGCCTTGGGGGACGATGGAACACCATCAACCACACATTTCGCACAAGCTCTGTTCTCCATAAAGGTAGTTTTTTAACCACAGATCACACTGATTACACAGATGCGAAGTGCCGCCAAAGCGGCACTTCGCGGTTCATTTATTGCTGCACACCATATTTTCCCCGTTTTCAGTCTCGACGCGGCTGAAAACATCTGTGTAATCTGTGTAATCTGTGGTTTCTAAATGAAGCCGTTAGTTAACTACCCTTGGGGAACATAGCGTTCGCACAATAACAACAATAATAGCATAAAGGAGTCAGCATTATGACAAAGGCTTGTATTTTAGGATTGACAGCGTATCTGATTTTTGGCATACTGCCTCTGCTGGCAGGCGCAGCAGAGACGAGCAAAGCTAATCTTCTGGAGAATCCAGATGCAGAAACCATGATGCCGCTTAAGGATGTGCGTTACCCGCGAATCAAGACCATGAAACATCTGTCCGAGGTTCCAGTTGGCTGGGGCTTTTTCAGTCTCACGGACTTTGGCGTTTCCAGCGAATACAAGGTATCGGGGAAACAAAGCGTTTACGCAGGGCATCGTGCCGATGCTCAAACGACAGGGAAAATGCAGTACTCCTACCTTCTGGTTGGGGATACAGATGGCTACGACGGCTCCCGCGCCATCAAGGTCGTGCCTGGTAAAAAGTATGTCTGGTCGGTCTGGGTGCGGGGCGACGCAGGGTTTTGCGAGGTGAGAATGCTGAGTTGGCCAGAGGACGGGGCGACGACTTCGAAACAACGGAAAGTCTCAGAGCCCTGCGGTAAAATATACCTGCTTCCCAAATGGCAGTTGCTGGCGGGGGAATACACGGCACCTGCTGGTGTCGGACGCATTGCCATTGGACTGCGCATTCCCAATGTGAAAGCAGGACAGCGCATCTACGCCGATTTGGCGACCTTTGAAGAATATCCTGCTGTCACGCCTGCCGCGTCTCCTGAGAAGAACAAAATTGCTGTTTACAACCCTGAAAGCAAGTACGCCCAAAAGGAAATCTGCGACATGCTGAAAAAACAGGGCTTTGAGGCGGATTTGACGGATACGCTGGCCGACGAGGCTTTGAAGCAATACGATGTGCTGATTCTGACCACCTGCCAGAACATCTCCAAGAAGGACCAAGGGGATTTGGACCTGGGCATCCCGCCAGTTGACTGGGTTGGCTCGGTCATGCGTTTTGCCGACAAGGGCGGCGGAATTATCCTAGGCCACGACTGCATTGGCGAACGAGGCATCTGGAACCCTCCGCTTGTCCCGCAAGTCTGCAGCGGAAACGGCATTGGCAATCACACCAAGCTCCAAGTCGCCCACCCCTCTCACCCTGTTGTGCAGGGACTTCCATCTGAGTTTGAACAGACCTATTTCGACCATGTGGACATTCGCCGCGGACAGTCCGGCGTGGCCCTGATCAAGGATGACCTGGGCAGCGTCGTGGTTGCTGCAGGGGAGCTCTCGCGTGGTAGGATTGTGGCGATTGGATTTCCGTTGTGCCTGAACCATCGGGACAAACCCGCCGCCTCGAAAGAAGCCGAATGGAAGCTTCTGCTCAATGCCATCCAATGGACTGGCTCCGCAAAACGCTACACCGTGGCCCCCATCATCACCGATGCAACGTTGCGCGCGCCGTACAATCTGCGCAAGTCAACTCTTGAATCAGGTCTGCTTCAGAAAGAGCAAAACGTCATCAATGCAATCGCCCAATATCCAGCCCCCAAGTTTGGGCGCAAGATCATGTGGGCGATGTCCTATCGGCTTCAAACGGAGGAGCAGATTGAAAAAGCGGTGCTGAACTCGAAGAAACTGGGCTTCAACGAGATACTGTTCCAGGCCACTGCAGGCCACGACCTTTTCTACAAAAGCGACTTGTATCCGAACTGCACGCTGCGCCCCAAAGAGACCTTTGTCGATGTTCTGACGAAAGGCAAGGAGTATTCGGACAAATACGGGATGCGCTTCGGCGTGTTCGTTATGGGAGTGGCAACCTCGCGCAACAACCGCCACTGCGGTCTTTTCCCCGAAGTCACGGAGACAGACCGCGAGCTGCTTGCGGCGGGGAAGCTGACGATGGAGCAGATTGAAAAACGCCGCGGCTGGGCATGCGCCACGCATCCGAAGAACCAGGAGCGCTGCCTGAAAATCTACAGGGAAATCATCGAGAAGTTCCAGCCCGTGTCGTTCTGCTTTGACTATGTCCGCTATTCCACTGGCTATGACACCCCATGCCGATGCGACTATTGCGAGGCGAAGCGCGGCGGCATGTCCCCAGTCGAGTTCGCGCATCGCGAACTGATGGATTTCTACACGCGGGTAAACAACCTCTGCAAGGAGGCCAAGTCTGACATCATCACAGGCTGCTACACGATGAGCGTCGGTTCGGAGTGGGTCTTCAACTACCCATTTGACGAGCACTACAAGTATGTCAGCCGCGAGAACGAGACACCCCTTGGCAACGTTGAAGAACTCACGCTGAAATGGGGAAGACTTGTGCAGAAAATCAATCCGAATTGCGTCTTCGTGCCCATCGTGGCCAATTATACCTTCAAGGACGGCGCCCGCATATTCAACGAGTTAAAGGCAGTCTCAAAAGCCCTGGATGAACTGAACCAGAAAAACCGTCCTGTCTGCTTTTATCATTACGGGTCAATCACCCAAGATTCAGGCCCGAACCTAGGGGAAATCATTGAAGAGACCGCCTCTGGCGTGCAAAAGGCATTGAAGGGGAAATAGAGAGGCTTGCCTGGCTAACTGCCAGGCTCCATGCCTCATTTGAAATCGGCTTCTCTCTCGGTGAAGAAATCATGCAGGTTTTTGACTAGCTCCTGTTCTTACACCATTCTGTCATCGAATCCAAACGCCCCTTAATCTCCTATATCCAGCGCCGCCTCAGAATCGGCTACAACAAGGCAACCATGCTCATGGTGACAATGGAGAAGTACGGAATCGTATCCACGGCCGTCAACAATTCAAGACGGATTCTTGTGAATAGCATAGAAGAGGCGAAGGCAAGGCTTCCCATTTGCGACTGCTAACCAGCAGACAAGGCTAGGAAGGAAGCCAGGGAAAACCCACAGACAAATACAATGCGACAGAGAGGGTGTGGCGAAGCATACCTCGCCGTCGCTATGCACAACCTGCGGGCTGTGCGGTGCTGCAGATAGGGTGTGGCGACAGCCTTA
>JAFTAC010000579.1 GCA_017458805.1 Victivallales bacterium
CTAAAACCGCCCACTTCGAGGGAAGGGAAAAAGCCCGCCTGCCCGCGCCGCTGATGAAAAGCCGAAAGATTTTTTTTGCAAGGAGGTTCTTCTCGGCACAAAGGAGCGCGGCGCCAGGGGACAAGGCCGTGGCGAGTGTGGGCGCCAGGGCAGGCGGGCGGAACAAGGGGTTATTCGCCAGCCTTGAAGATGCCAGCGGATGTCAGTGCGCCGATGAGGTCGGCGACCGAGGATGAACCAGCAGGGGCGGTGATTGTCTTGACCACCGCGCCGTTGGGCACGGTATTAAGCAGGACTGGCACCTCGCAGCCAGATGATGCAGCCGCGCCGATTGCGACGCCGACGCATGCGCCATCAACTGGTGTGTCGGTGACTGTGCCGTTGGATAGATAGACGGGGGCGCCCACAGAGATGGTGCCGCCTGCCACGAAACTATAGACGCCCTTGATGGTGATGGCTCCAGTCTCGCCTTCGGCGATGTCGCGGTCAGCGATGCCGTAGAGGCCGTTTGCCAGTTTGACGGGGGTGCCCGCCGCGATGGAGGATGACGCTGGCGTGTAGTCAATCCTTTCGCCTTGCTGTACGTATGTTGCTGTTCTGCTCATGGTGGTGGTTCCTTATGGTTTTGGGGATTTACTGGCCTCGGCAAGAATGCCGAGGCACTGGACTTTATGCTCCTGCGACCTTGACGCCTGCGCGTGGGTCCATCTTTGCCGCGCCGAAGTCGAAGAAGGCGCGGAACTGGATGCCCAGGGTGTTGAACTCCATTTCGCTGGACTGGATGGTGGGCGTCTGCACGCCGTTGAGGAAGCAGACCTGGATGGCTGCGCGGAGTGCCGGGTTGCACAGCAGGTAGTATGCGGTGGCGCTGTTGCCTGTGTAGGCGCTGTCTTCCAGATATGCTGTCGCCACTGGGCGGTACTTGTGCTGGAAGGGGTTGCCGCTGGTGACTGGAGCGGCGTTGGCGCCCTGTCCGATGAGGTACTGGTCGTTGTAGATCTGTCCAGCGAGGACTTCGTTGGAGGATGAGACCAGGAGGATGGCGGGCGTCATGTTCATGAGGCGGCCAGATTCGTCCTTGAGGTCGCGGAACTTCTTGACGGCGTTCTTGAGGTTGTCCACGGAGAGTGGATTGCCAGAGAGGAGGTTCTTGTTGCCGCTGGAGAAGAAGCTGGAGTTGTCCATGAATTCCTTCCAGAACACTTCGTTCAGGGTGAGTGCGGCGTCAATGCCCAGCTGGTTTGGCAGGTCCTTCAGTGCCCCCAGGTCGTCGTTGATGATGTCCTGGCGGGTAAGTCCCACGATTTTGCCGTAGGTGTCGGCCTTGTTGCTGAAGCTGGTCTCGGAGAGTGCGCCGTGCTTGAGTTCGCCGTTGGGCGCGACCTTCTGGAAGCCGCCTTCGGAGACCAGGCGGTAGGAGACCATTTTGCGGAAGTCCTTGCAGGGACGTATGCGGGCGATTTCCTTCCATGTGGTGTCGATGGCGTTGTAGCCGTCCAGCAGTTCGCGGTTGATGATTCCGCCCAGCAGGCCGCCCAGGGAGACGGTGGTGGTGCCGGAGGCCTGTATGGAGGCGTGGACTGCGTCAGCCCAGTTGCCCTGGTGGAGGGAGTGGGCATGGATGGGGTTGCCGTTGGCGATTGCGGCCTCGATCAGCAGGTCCTGCAAGCCGATGTGGCCGTGGTAGAGTTTGTCCGCTGCTTCCAGCGCCTGCTGTGAGGCAACTGCGGTGATGGACTTTTCGGGGCAGCCCATTGCCTGCATGGCTGCGGCCTGCAAGACTGCGGTGGTGACTGCTGGTGTGGCGGGCGTGTGCACCTGGAGCGCGGTCTTGCTCATGTTTGCCTCCAGGTGTGCGAGCACCGCCTGGCGTGCCTGGTTCTCGTCCCAGTCCTCGGCGGTTGCCTTGGCGAGGATTTCGGGGTACTTGGCGCAGATGGCGTGGACGGATGCTGCGCGCTTGCGGTCTGCATCGATGGCTGCCTGAATCTGGTCAGGCTGTGTGTGTGGTGTGATTTCGGGCATTTTTGTTGCTCCTGTGTTGGTTAGATTGAGGGATGCTGCTATATCTAAATGCGTTTGCGCGTCAGCGCCCACGGCGACAATTGAGACTTCGTGCAGGCTAGACTTGGTTATGATGATGGCTGGGCCAGTGACTTCCATGCCATTGACGGTCTCGGTCTGGTTCGCCTTCAGTTCCTTGATTTCGTCTGTCGAGGCTCCGATTGAGAGCTGCCATGGGATCTTCACGCCAGAGGCGATGATTGCCTGCGCCTGCGGCGCGTCTGGATCAATGCCGCCCTCGATGGCGAGCGCGTTGTCCTGGATTGTGGCATTCACCACACCCAGGCGGCAGTCAGGCGTGTTGGTGTGGTTGTAGAGCAGTGGTATCTGCGCACGGACGGAGAGGCCGTCCAGCGAGAGGTAGATGGGGTGTTTGGACCACCACTGCATGATGGGGCCGCCAGAATAGGCGGTGCCCGACACGTGCTTCAGCGCCTCTGTGTCCGAGGCATAGATGGCTGCGTTGGCGATGATGATTTTCTTGTCTGGCATTGTGTGTGTTCCTTATGGGGTGTGTTTACCGCCGTGCGAACGGGCGGTACGGGGCGGTACGGGGGGTACGGAGCGGCTAAAGCCGCCCCCTCCGATATAGCCGCCCCCTCCGATATAGCCGCCCCCTCCGATATAGTTGGCGGCTACGATGTTTGTTTTGAGGCGATGTCGTTGTTGGATTGGCGGATTGCGGCCATGTATGCGGGTTTGCCAAGTATGTCGCAGATGTCCGCGAATTCCTTTGCCTTCAGGATGACCCAGTATCTGCGCGGGTCATACCAGGCGTATCTGTCCTTCGCCATGGTGATGCCGTTGGAGGCGAAGGCGGCGTTTGCGCGGTGGAATGCCTCGTCCGAGCCGTCGGCGAAGTAGTACATGAGGTCATGCAGATCTGCAACCTGGCGAAGTGTGGGGTTGAATCTGTCAATCAGATTGCGCAGATGCTCGGGGAACCACTGGGGGCCTATGCCGTTGCAGATGCGCTGGAGTTCCTTGTCTGTGCACATCTCCAGTAGTTCGCCGCCCTGAAGTGCCAGCCTCTTGGCGTTATCCCTAAGTTGTTGCTGCCATGTGCTGCTCATCTCATCTCCTTGAGGTCTTTCTTGAGTTCAAGCAATGTCGCGTTTATGTTGGCAAGTTGCGTTTCGATGGAGGCCAGTTTGATTGACTTGTCCTTGTCCTGCTTTGCCAGTTGCTTCTCCAGGTCCTTGAGTTGGGACACTGTCCAGCTGCAGAAGCCCAGCAGGGCCGCCCACAGGGCGCCGATGATCGCCCACATTATCTGCATCGCCGTCATGTCAGTCTTCCTTCTCCTGGATTGTGACTGGCTGCTGGACATTCATCCAGGGCATGGGCGGAAGGCCCTTCTCCTGGCAGTCCGCTATTTCGCGCTGACGCTGGCGCAGCAGCGTCTGGTAGTCACGGCCTTCGCGGGCGCATTCCTCGGCTAGGGTGGTAACGCCGTTGGCGAGGCGCAATGCCTGTGCGTTTGCCTCCTTGACTGGGTCCACGTGCTCGAAGCCGTCCCACATCCAGTAGTGGGATTCGTCTTCGACAGAGCCGTAGTCGGCTGGATGCAATCTTGAGTCGAAGAGCGCCCAGCGGTCGTATATGCGGTCGAGAATGACCGCGCCGATTTCGTCACGCTCGATGAGCAGTTTCTTGTGGTAAACCTGATGATCCAGGCGGCCAGAGGCGTAGTTGTAGGCTGATGAGTTGCCAGCCGCCACGTTGAAGGGCATGGAGAATACGCGGGCGGCCTCCGCGATTTTGGCGTCCTTGAACGAGCAGTACTGCTGTGTGGGCTGCTCCGCCTTCATCTGCGATGTGCGGTAGCCAGCGGGAAGGACCAGGCCGTTGAAGTCGCCAGCCTTCAGGGAGATTGGACCGCGCATGTCCAGCGCTGTCTGGTCAATTTTGCCGTCTTCGTCCACTGTGACGGTGCCCTCCAGCATTTCTGGTGGCAGGTCGTTGGAGATTATGAACGACAGGCGGGCCGCCACCTCCGCCGCAAGGACCACTGCCGTGGAGTAGCGGCGCAGGTCATTGAAGATGTTAAGGGCAGGTGCCATCTCGGAGATTCCGCGATGCTGGCCAGCGCGGTAGAAGTTGCCGTAGTGGATTACATGCTCGGCGTCCTCCAGGGTGAAGCCGTATGGGATGGCGCCCTGGAGCGAGCCTGGATGCACTTTCCAGAAGCGGTATTTGGTGGGGTTGCCGTACTGGTCGTATATGATGCCGTCGATCTCGAGGGGTTCGCCTGATGCGTAGTAGGCCAGCGGCGTTTCGCTTAATGTCTCCGATTCCACGTATTCCGCCTCGTAGATGCGCGGGTCGAGTTTGACTTCGTTGGGTGAGGAGGGATTGACCAGCAGGCGTATGAAGGTCTCGCCGTCCAGCGCCTTTGCGATTCGGGCGCAGCGCAGGAGTTCGTTCAGTTTGATGGACTTTGCCCAGGCGTGGAAGCGGCGTTCGCGGCGGTTCAGCGCATCGGTCGCGGTCTGGCTGGGTGCCGTGCTCTCGATCTGGAGGCGTGGGCCACGTCCGATGGTGTCATCGGCAAGGGTGGTGATGATGCCGTTGGCGTAGGAGTTGTTCACATATTCGTTGCGGGCGCGGCTGGATATGATGAGGCGCACGGTGCGCCTCATCGCGGCATCGGCGGAGAGTAAGTCGGCGCCGGCGAAGTTGCGCTGGCTGTCCGCGCTCTGCGATGCGGCGTTGTATCGCGCCACGATGGTGCGGCGGGGTGGCAGGATTGCATTCAGGAGTTTCTTGAACATCAGCGCTCTCCTGTGCCAGATGGGACCTTGAGCGTGAGGATGGCGCCCAGCGGGTTGCGGGCTGCGCGACGCCTGGCAAGGCGGTCAAGCGCATCCAATTGACGCGCGGGATCCTTCATTGTGGTCTGCTCGCCATCAACCGAGTACTGCTGCACGGGATTCGCCGCATTCTCCAGTATCTTCTGCTCTGCCTGCTTTTGGGTTAGGTCTGCCATTGCCGCCACCGGGGGTTGTTTTTTCTCTTTTTGCCCTTTATACGCGGGGCAAATTTTATTTTTCGTGGGCGGCGTATATATATGTTTGGACTTGTTTTCAGGGACGATGGCATTATTTTACCGCGCAAATATGGAACGGAGATAAATTATGGCCACAGAAAGCATATTCAGAGAAGTCGTTATTGATACTGAGGAAAAGGCGAAGGCATTCATAGCTGCATTGGAGGCTTCTGAAAGGTGGAACAAAGAACATCCATTCGTGCCGAATCCTGAATGCAGGTATGTCGAGGATCCGAAGGAGATTGCGAGGTTGTGCCAGAGGTATAAGGGGCGCAAATGAGTTGTACAAGTTGTTTTAGTAACTTCCCACGCTATATGTCTCTTTGACGCTGTATGTTTTTGGCTGCGGCCTCTTTGCCTGGGGCTTGCTCTGCCTTGCCTCCTTGCCAGAGGCCGTTGGCGGCGCGATCAGCAGCTGGCAGCCGCGCTCAGAGGCGGCCACCATGCAGCCCACCACGCAGTCCAGCCAGTGGTTCTCGCGGTTGGGGTACAGTTTCCAGATGTCGCATCGGCGGCCTTTCGCCATCTCGGCTATGCTGTATTCGCTGGAAAGGTGGTCGCACAGCATCCTGAAGCGGTCATCCACTTCAAGGCCGTTGATTGAGATTGCGCCTGGATCGCCGCGTGACGTGAATACGCGGTTGCGCAGGAAATTCTTCCAGTAGTTCGTGTCATAGCGCATCAGGCGCACATGGCGCTTGTTCTTGACGGGGCCTATTGTCCATTCGTAGGGAGATATTATCTCGCCCAGTCTGCGCGGGGATTCGCTGATGGGGCGCAAGGTGGCGGTCACGTTCATGCCTTTGGAGGGCAACAGTATGGCTGCCAGGCGGCTCTCTTTGATGAAACTGTAAATGGCATCTGTGGTATCGCCCCAACTTGAATCTATCAAACAGCGGTCAATTGTCATCTCCATACCGTCTTCGCGGGTGAATGTGCGGTGCAGCATGGGAATCAGGAACTCCGTCAGCGCCGATGTCAATGCGCCTTCCTGTCCAGTGCCCTGGTACAACTCGGGGTATGTGGGATGCGCGTCCTTTGTTGTGAATATGTCCAGTGGCTGTTCTGGGAAGGCGTTGTAGTCGATGACCCAGCAGGTGAAGTCATCGTCAAATGCCATTATCGTGGAGTATAGCAGATTCTTCTGCACGTCCACAAACATTGTCAGGCGCGTTGCTGATGCTGGAATCTCGCCCTTGTGCCTGTTGTTGAGCAATTTCATCACCGCTGTCGCCGTTATTTGCTCGCCGTCGCCTAGGTCGAAGCCCTGCGGTTCGTTCTGGTATTCGGATAGGAATGCCTGCTTGTTTTTAAAGAACAAATCCATCGCATACTGTATGCCAGATATTTCGTCTCGCTTGTAGCGTTCTGGCCAGGTTGCTTGGCAACCTTCATCCATTTCCTGGCGATGCGCGATGTAGAAGTCATTGGATTCGCCTGTTCCCTGCTCCTTGCGCATTCCATTGGCGCGAATTTCCCAGTATCGCAGCCAAAGTATGAAGTTCTTTGGCCAGCCATCCAGCAATTTTATGCGCCGTCCGTTCCAGTCAGGGTATTTTTCCCGATCCAGGAGTTGATCCGCCACGTCATTAGGACAGACCACTGTGCAGGGCATCACTGTTGTTAATGTTTCTTCTGGTCCAGCCAATCCAAGAATATCTGACTGAATTATCTGGATGCGGTCTGCGACCTGCGCAGCGGATTTGGCTGATTCGTGTGTCTGCGGGTCATCGATGATGACAAAATCGGGGCGGATTATCTCGCCAGACGGTGTTTTGTGCTTCATTCCGCGCAGGCGTCCAGTGATGGTGCTGCTTGTTATGATTGAGCCTGATGCCAATGACCCCTCAATGTGGGGCATTACCAGTTTCTCATCGTTCCACTCGATGTAGGTGTGTTTCCCTTTGTACAGTTGTCCCTTGCAGCGGTTCGTTATGCCGTCTATTTTCTCCACTGGGTAGCATATCTCGGGGAAGTCTTCATTAATAAGCCTGTTTGTTTCTATGGACACCTTGATTGACTGTAGAATTTCCTTTGTCGCCTTGTCAACTGCGCAGACAATCAGGGCGAATTTACGGTAGCCATAGAAAATTGCCCACATCGCCGCGCATTCTGCCAGAGACGATTTTCCTGTGCCTCGTGGCATTGCTATTGCGAAATTTCCACCGTTAAGGACTGTGCTGACAATTCTATGCGCCGTCTCGGTCTGCGGTGGTCCCCAAGGGAGATAAAAAACCTCAGGGAAGTATGTCTTGCAGAAAAGAAGGAAGTCCTTGCGGCATTTCTCCTTGCGTTCTGGATCCGCAATGGTTGGTATCTCGCCTATGTCCCTGCCTTTGGCTGACATTTCAGCCATCTGCCTTGCCATTCTGTCACGGTGCTTATCGTATGCGGATTCGGCGCTTTCCCATCCTCTGAAAAAATCACCTTGCTCGTTGTTGTTCTGGCTCATTCCATACCTCCCTGGTAAATAAAGAAACTGTGATGTATTTTTTGACTGTTGGGTGCGCACTATCGCCTATTTTGCTCTTCGGTAGTACCTTGCCGTTTTTGGGGGCTTGGGTGCCCATTTGGGGCGATTTTTGAGCATTTTCGGGCTGTTTCGGGCGTTTTGGGCTTGCAAATCCCCGTATATATACGGCAGGCCCCAGAAAAAATATTATTATTACGTCTATCAAAACGCGTGTGCGCACGTGTGCATTAAGCGTTATGCGGTGGCAATGGGATTTGCATAAGCCTCTCGCGCGGGTAGGCGCGCGCGTTCTTTATTACACGTATTCTTAATAGGGGGAGTTTCTTACGCGTAATATGAAAAACCTTGGTCCTTTCAGTCCTTTTGGTCCAGCGAGGCAGTTTCATTGCAACAAAAAAGGCGTGGCATAAAACCACGCCTTTGCTTTTAATGAAATAAATGAAAAATAGGATTACGCTATTCCCCTTTCTTCATCCTGGCTATTTTCTCCATTGATGCATCCACCATGAAGGCTGAGCGCGTTGTACCGCAACTTGCGGCGAACTCCTTAATCATCTCCAGTTTATCCTCCGGGCCTGACATGCTGATGCGGATGTATGGTGCTTCCGTATAGACCGTGACGGGAATAACGAAGGCGACGTGCCCGATGTCGCTGTCCGCCATTGCCAACAATTTCTTGTAGTCAGTGGTTGGTTCTGGAAGTGTTTCCTTGCATTCCTGCTTTATGGCCACCATCTGTCCCAGCGCGTCTTCAGCCATTTGCTTTACTTCTTCGATTGTGTCACCTTCAGTTATGCAGCCTGGAATGTCTGGAAATTGGGCGGTGAACCCCTTTTCCTTATCGGACGCATATACTAGAGCGCAGTAAGTTCTCTTCATGATTTTTTCCTCCTGGTGTTTTGTCGTTATGTGTTAAGATTGGCGGGTGCTCCTACACCC
>JAFTAC010000580.1 GCA_017458805.1 Victivallales bacterium
AAGTGATGGTGTGGGTGCCGGCGGTGGTGGTGACCGTCGCGCCGCTGTTGTTCCACGAGCCAGAGTCAATCTTCCACTGGGCATTATTCGGGGAAAGCGTGTATTTGACGGTCGGATTGATTGGCACGTATGTCCCCGTGCGTGTTATTTTGTCCCCAAGATTTAGCGTGACGCTCTGAGAAGCAGGTGTTGTGTAGCCAGTTACATCTTTGAAGGAGATGGTGTGGGTACCAGCGGTCGAGGCGACGGTCGCGCCGCTGTTGTTCCACGAGCCGGAGTCTATCTTCCACTGGGCGCCTGCCGTGACGGCGGCAGACGGGGTAATCGTGACTGTGATAGTCGGGTCTTGAGGTGGGGCAGGAAGCGTCAGCACAAAGGGAATGAGATCTCCATTGCCATCAAAATCGCCATATCCATCCTCGCTAAAGGGCAATGAGGTGTATTCCGAGGGAATTGTAAGGTCATAAACCGTGTCATCCGTCGGGTTGTAGTATTTGAAGGCATAGCCAGATTCCGAGGAGGAAGAGCAGGCGACATCCAGATAGAAGAAATTGTAATAGACACCATTGTTGACGCTGGTGCCATCAAAGTCTGCGACACCACGCAGCGCATCGCCGATGAAAACCGCGACCTTGCTTCCAGTCGTCTTGACCACGGCGCCATTCTGATAGACGCGAGCCATGATTGTCATGGTGTGGCTTTCGTTGAATTGAGTAGTGTCAATGTTCGATTTGTTCCAGTCAGCCGGCGCTGCCGCAATCACATAATTGCAGGCAAGGCATAGCATCAGCCACAATGCCAATGTCCAGGTCATTCTTGTTTTCATGTTCTCTCCAGATTGTTGTTTTGGTATTTTGGAATAATTGATTAACTCAAAGCAAAAAAACGCCTTGTTTCGCAAGCCAAATGACTACGTCACATGACAATACGAAACAAGGCGTTTTTTTGGGAAAAAACGTATCATTCTGTTCTGCTATATGTGATTTCAGAAGGTCCTAATTTCGCGAAGTCACTTGAACACGAGCACCGACTATTTTAGGCAGCCGGTTATGTTATAATGCAAAAAACAATGTTTTCATGTCTTTTGAAAAATTACCTCATAAAAAAGACGATACAAAAAAAGCGTTTCACATATGACTTCGCGAGGTTTAGGACGACCCACATAGCAGCATAAAATGAAACGCTCAATGTTTGCTGAGCATCATTGTACTACTATGTGTGAATCAAGAAGGTCCTAATTTCGCGAAATCACATTTAAACAACGGCTCTACCGTTGATTATATCAGCCTATTAAAATGTATCGAATGTTTTACTCCTTGTGTTTTCAGATTCAAAAGTAACTTAGGTATTATTATAACACATAAACCTATAGTTTTCAAATCACAAACTCAACTTTTTTTTGTAATGTCTCACCGATTGCCAAACAGGGACATGAGCTCCTGGACGGTCACGCCAGAGCTTTCAGATTCGCTCAAGATTTCGTCGGAGCTCTTTTTCTTGCGGGCATGAAGCTCCAGCACGCGCTCTTCGACGGTGTCAGAGGTGATCATGCGGTAAAGCGTCACGGGCTGGCTCTGGCCGATGCGGTGGACACGGTCGGCTGCCTGCTCCTCCACGGCGGGATTCCACCACGGGTCGGTGAGAATCACGTAGTTGGCCGCCGTCAGGTTCAAACCCGTACCACCCGCCTTCAGGCTGATGAGGAAGAAATCGCCATTGCCCGCCTGAAACTCATCGACGGCGGTCATGCGCGCCGCAGGCAGTGTGGAGCCGTCCAGGTACTGGTAGCTGATGCCCTCCTTGTCGAAGACACCGCGCACGATGTGCAGGAAATCGACGTACTGGCTGAAGATGAGGGCGCGGTTGCCCGCCTCGTGCAAATCACGCGCCAGCTCCAGCAGCCGCATCACCTTGGCCCCCTGAAGCGGCTCCATCGCCACCGATGCCGCCAACGATGGATGGCAGCAGAAGCGGCGCAGGCGCGTCAGTTCCGCCAAAATGGCGATGCGCGATGTTTCGTCCTTTCCAGACAACTTCTCCAACGCCTTGCGGCGCAGGGCCTCGTAAAGTGCCTGCTCCTCGGACGAGAGGGCGACTGGAAGCAGAATCTCCGTCTTCGGCGGCAAATCGTCCAGCACCTCGCTCTTCTTGCGGCGCATGATAAGCGGTGAAACCAGCCGTTTCAGCGAGGACTTCGGCAGTCCGTTCTCACAGAAGCGAGATTCAAAATCATTGGCCTTGCCCAGCAGGCCTGGGTTCAGGAAGTCGAAGATGCTCCACAGCTCCAGCAGGTTGTTCTCCACAGGCGTGCCCGTGGAGGCGATGCGTATCTTGCCATGGAGCTGCTTGCTGCTCTTGGTACGCTTGGCGAGATGGTTCTTGATGGCCTGCGCCTCGTCCAATATGATGACATTCCACTCAACCGTCTCAAACAACTCCTCTTCGCTCTGAAGCACGCCATAGCTGGTGATAATCAAATCCCCCTTGCCCGCCTTCTTCAGCACCTCCTGGCGGTTGTTCACAGGCAGAACGACCGTGTGCAGCGTAGGCGCAAAGCGCTGTGCCTCCCGCTCCCAGTTGCGGCAAAGCGACGCGGGGCAGACGACGAGGGCCGCCCCGTTCCGCGCCTCCCGCAGCAGCAGCGCAAGAAGCTGGATGGTCTTGCCAAGCCCCATGTCATCGGCGAGGCAGCAGCCTATCTGGCAGTCCGCCAGACGCGCCAGATAGCGGAAACCGTCCTCCTGGTAGGGGCGCAGCGTCCCCTGGAAGGTGTTCGGCAGCGGTATCTCCTTCTCAAAGGCGGACTTGATTCGATCCAACTGCGCCTGAATCTCCTTTGGCAGCCCGCCGTCAAAGACGCTCGAAAGCATGGGCAGGGCGGCTGTGGAGAGCTTCAAGCTCTTCTTGTCGGGGATAATCGCGGCCTTAAGCGCCTCGGCCTTGCGCAGAAGCTCCCGCGTCAGTTGCAGGTACTCGCCGTCCCCCAGCCGAATGAAGTTCCCCACGCGAGCCTCCATCGCTTCCAGAAGCTCTTGAAGGGAAATCACCTTCTTCTCGGAGACCTTCAGCTCGCCGCTAATGCCAAACCAGTCCATTCCAGAGGAGGCCGACAGCTTCATGGCCGTTGGCGTCACCTTCTTGGAGACGGTGATGGGCGCGCCCTCGCGCCAGTCCAGAACAAACCCCGCCTCTCTCATTTCGGAAAGCACGCGAAGAATCTGCTCGAAATCATCCAGCTCGCAGTCATGCTGCTTCTTCACCTCATTCGGCAACGACGGGCACATTTCCACCTGCTTCTTGAACGCATCGGCTTCCTTGGAGAGCTTGCGTTCCAATAGCTTCTGCGTTTCACCGATGGTCACGACACGCTTCTCGGGGCCCTTGCCAGGCTGGACAAACAAGTCCAGCTCGGAAATAGGCCTGCACCGAAACTCCAGCTGGAAGCAATCCTGCTCGCGGGTGATGAGCACGTGCATCTCCAACTGCCCCTCGACCATAGGCAGCTCCTTATAGGCCTCCTGCATGAGCGCACCTGTCACAGGCAGCACACGCGCGAGATGCGCAATTGTCTCCTGAAGACGCGCCCTGCCCTTCTGCGGGATAACCAGCTTGCCGTTCTCGCCAAACTTGTCGAATATCCTCTGCAACGGACTTGCCTTCTCACCAACCCTGTAGTAACGGCAAATGCCTGTTTCAGAAAAGTCCAGTATCGTCTCATCTCCACGATAAGAAGACTTTAGGGGATACTTCGTCGTCAACACCACGGTACCATCAGCCCGCACGGTACTTTGAAGCGCATTCTCGTCCTTGACCAGCTTGACTGGATTGTCAAGTTTATTCAAGCACACATTGTCGGAGTCCACCAGATAATCCAGCGCATTGCTGTTCAAGGACGAATAATACGAAGCCGAAATGCAGCTTTTCACCTTAAGTTCCTTCTCTGACAAGCAGGAATCATACTTCCCGGACAAGAGAGAATCGCCGTAAACCATGCGCCCTTCAGAAAATCCCCCGCGCTTCAGAGCCTTCTGGTATATCATCATAATGTCGTACAAAACATTCCATTTCTTGTCACCGCCAAAATTCTCGGTAGCTGATTCCAGCTTCCAGACGATGCGTCCCTCGGGGGCTTGTTTAGGCTTGGCGTCCGCCTGTGCCTCCTGCGCAACCTCAACGCCAGCCAATTCATCCAGCAACACCTCCCAAGCCGCCTTTCGATTATTCTCGACGGGCCTGGCAATCTGGAACTTGTCCATCCGCGCAGCAAGCTCCTGACTTGTGTCATCATCAGGCAGAAGATTCACCAAAGCGCTGCCCAGATAAACCCCAAGCACATTCTGTCGTGCATCAAACAGCTTTCCAACCATCTTAACAAGCTGCGGGTATTCAGTCTGTTTAACCGTTGGCTTCAAGAAATAACTGTTTACAAGCGCATAGAGTGTCAGCAGGTATCCACTGCTGTTGTCAAGCTCCTTGTTATTTCCATAGCCGCCATATTTCCCGTTGGCTATCGCCTCCTCCAACTGGAAGAAATAGTATCTTGAATGATCGAAGAGGCCGTATTGCAGACAATCAGTCCATTTGACTATACGCGAATGTGGCGCCTTGGAGAGACATGCGCTGAAAAGCGAGAAGGAGAGTACCATGTCGCGCAAGAACCCCTCAAATGACTTTAGCAAATCCGTTGAATTGACGAACTTGGTGAAGCGGGCGTCAGCAGTTTTCCAATCGCCTTCCAGCATGTTCAGATAGGCCTCATAGAGCAGGCTATTCTCTTTGCCGTCATCCTTCAACTTGCCAAGTGCCTCTCGGTCGCCCTCCATAAATGCCAGTGCCATGAAGCACCTTCGCTGTTCATCGGAGAGTTTGCCCTCCTTCACCAGAACACGCCAGTCGGGAAGCGGGAGAGAATGGCTGACAAGGTAGTTTATCCACAAGGGAAGCTGCTGAAGCTGGATGTGCTTTGGCATCTCCATCATGGCTTTGTCGGCTTTGCCAAGTTTAAAAACAAGTGCGAACATCTTGCGCAACTGGTATTCCCTGGTCTCCATTTTCTCCCCACCAGAGAAATACCATCTGCTATTCTTGTAGGCCTTCGCCATTTCATCCGCGATTTTATCAGCCATCTCAAAGCGGTGAGCCAGAATCCAGCACACGCCTATATTTTCTTCCACACCAAAGGAGTTTGAATAATATTGATTCGAGAAAACGCGCATTTTCTCGTTTTTTCCTGAAAGCACAAGATTTGTGCATTTCTCCAAAAGCGCCATGAAACTCGACGATTTCATGAGCTCCTCTTGTATGAACTCGCAGTTCACCTTTTCATCACAACCATAATTACTGCCGTACGATAAAAAAAGCCACTCGTCGCGGACCAGTTTTTTCAGGGTTGCGTTGAAATCTCTCCGTTGTCCCCATGGTTTGCCTTCATATACGATTTTATCATAAAAATCCAGCAATGATGAGGCATACGCGCCTTTCAGCAGGAAAATAACACCAATAATTAGTTTTTCTTCTTCTGTCAATGTGGTCATAGGTCTCTTCGTTATATATAATTAAAGGGTTATGAAAGCATCCGCGGGTCAACGTCGGCGTAAATCTCCACGCTTTTCGGCGGAGTGACGCCGACGATGAGCGAACGCACGAGCCGTGTCAGCACGCGGATGTTTCCGCCGCGCAGCAACAGCTGATAGCGGTAGAAGCTCTTGACGCGCGAAAGCGGGGCGGGCATCGGACCGATGACCTGCACCTGCTTCTCCAGCAGAGGCGTGATTTTCGCGGCAAACTCCTCAGAGGCCGCCTGCGCCGCCGATTCGTCCGTACTGCGGAAGTGAATCATCACCATGTGGGATACAGGTGGGAAATCCAGCTCCTTTCGGCTGACAATCTCCTCTTTATAGAAGGCCTTGTAGTCCTGCCGCATGGCATATTGAAGCACAAAGTGCTGCGGGGTGTAGGTCTGCACGATGACCAGCCCGTCGATGTCGCCACGCCCCGCTCGCCCCGCCACTTGCGTGATAAGCTGGAAGGTGCGCTCGCCGCTGCGGAAGTCGGGGATGTGGAGGCCGCTGTCCGCCTGAAGCACCCCAACCAGCGTAACATTCGGGAAGTCCAGCCCCTTGGCAATCATCTGCGTGCCGATGAGGATGTTGATGCGACCTGCGCGGAACAAATCCAGCACGCGGCGGTAGGAGTCCTTGGTGGTCATGGTGTCGGAATCCATCCGCGCCACCTTTGCCATGGGGAACGCCTTCATCGTCAGCGCCTCGATTTTCTCCGTGCCGCTGCCTGTGTATTTGATGGCGTCGCTGCCGCACTGCGGACAGGTGGTCGGCGCAATCTTCTGCTCGCCGCAGAGGTGGCAAACCAGCAGCTGCGCGTTACGGTGGTAGGTGTGCGCCACGCTGCAGTTGCTGCAGGTGGAGACATAGCCGCACTGTGGACAGATCATCTGCGTCGCATAGCCGCGCCTGTTCAGAAAGAGCATCACCTGCTCGCCCTTGTAGAGGCGGTCCATGATCTTCTCCGTCAGGCGCGTGGAAAAGAGCTGCCCCTGCCCTGTCTTGGTCGATTCCTGCGCCATATCCACCAGCTCGATGGTGGGCAGGCGGCTGCCGTCGATGCGCTGCGTCATCTCCACCAGCTTGTAACGCCCCCGTTCGCAGTTGTAGTAGGATTCCAGCGAGGGAGTCGCCGAACCCAGCAGCACCGTCGCCTTCTCCAGCTTCCCGCGCACCACGGCGATGTCCCGCGCGTTGTAGCGGGGAGATTCATCCTGCTTGTAGGTGTTTTCGTGCTCCTCATCAACCACAATCAGCCCCAGATGGCGGAATGGCGCGAAAAGCGCCGAGCGGGCGCCGACAGCGATGCGGGAACGCCCTTCGTTGATGCGCGTCCATTCGTCGAAGCGTTCGCCATTGGAGAGGCCTGAGTGAAGCACGCTGACCAGGTTGCCGAAGCGCTGGCGAAAGCGGTCGCAGGTCTGCGGGGTAAGCGAGATTTCAGGCACGAGGACAATCGCTTCCAGCCCCAGCTCAAGGCAGCGGGCAATGGCCTGCAGATAAACCTCCGTCTTGCCGCTGGCCGTCACGCCATGAAGCAAAATCACCTGAGCATCCCTCGCCTCCACGGAGGCCACGATTTCCGACAATGCCTTCGCCTGCTGCGCAGTCAGCTTCTTCGGCTCATCTGGCAGCACAAAGTCGTCAAGAAAGGGCGTGCGCTCGACAACACGGTTCTCCTTGACAACCCACCCCTTTTCCACAAGCTTGTCGATGACAGAGGCCGTCACGCCCGTCTGCTCGATGAGTTCCCGCTGGGGGAGGGTCCCCGTCTGGCGCAGAAACTGGATGATTTCCTTCTGGCGCGGCGTCAGCCCCACACAGTGCGGATCTTCCAGCGACTTCGCCCCCAAAGTTAGGTAAAGCACCTGCTTGTGGGTCATTTCCCCGCTGCGCACCACCGATGGCAGCAAGATGCGCAATGTGTGTTCGCGCGGGCAGCAGTAGTAGTCTGCAATCCAGTTGCCAAGTTCAATCAGCAGCGCAGGTATCTGCTCGCGCTCGTTCTCAACGGCGATGATAGGCTTGATGCTCTTGAAGGGGGATTCCCCCTTCATGCGCACCACATACCCCACACGCTCGCTTTTGTTCAAGGAGACGCGGACACGCATCCCAGGCCGCACCTGCCCCGACAGCAACGGCGGGACAAAATAGTCAAACCCCCTGTCAATCGACAGGTCAAATAATACTTCCGCTATCTCCATTTTCAAGGAGTGGTTAGTGGTTAGTGGTTAGTAAGTAATTAGCTATTAGTGGTTAGTGCTACCACTCCACTAATCACTAATCACTAACCACTGTTGCAGTGGTTAGTAAGTAATTAGGAACTGTGAAAAAATTAATTGTTAAATTCTAACTTGAAAATCCGGGTTCTTGAATTACATTTTTATG
>JAFTAC010000581.1 GCA_017458805.1 Victivallales bacterium
GACACAAGCGCAGACCCCAGCCAAGCAGGGGTTTCGGACGGCGCAGCCCGTAACGACGCAGGGGCTTCGGGGGCTACAGGGGGTTCGGGGGGCGCAGCCCGTGACGACGCAGGGGCTTCGGGGGCTTCAGGGGGTTCGGGGGGCGCAGCCCGTGACGACGCAGGGGTTACAGGGGGTGCGGGGGGCGCAGCCCATGACGACGCAGGGGCTTCGGGGGCTTCGGGGGCTTCAGGGGGTTCGGGGGGCGCAGCCCCCCGTCGGTTGTAAACAACAACGGGAGAAGCAGATTCATGAACTCGATATTTCAACTATTCAAGCGAGGCCTTGAAAAGACCAAGACCACGCTGCTTCGTACCTTCTCCAGCATCTTCAGTGGCACGAAAACATGGGATGACAGCACTTACGCCGCCCTTGAGAAAGCTTTGGTCTCCACCGACCTGGGGATGACCATCAGCAGTAAGCTCATCGCGGATATCAAGGACCGCTACCAGCGCGGCCTCATCGCCACCGAAGAGGATGTCATCGCCGTTGCAAAGGCAAAGATTCTGGAGATTCTCGCGGCGGGCAGCCAGGCTGAAATCCACCACCCTGAGAGCGGACCGACCGTCATCCTGATGGTTGGCGTGAACGGCAGTGGCAAGACCACCAGCACCGCCAAGCTGGCACACTATTTCATGCAACAGGAAAAGAGCGTCGTTCTGGGCGCAGGAGACACCTTCCGTGCCGCGGGCATCGAGCAGTTGAAGATCTGGGGCGAGCGGCTGGGCTGTCCCGTGGTAGCGGGCAAGCATGGCGGCGATGCCGCATCCGTCGCCTTTGACACGGTCAAATCCGCCAAGCAAAAGGGCGCGGACTACGCCATCATAGACACGGCGGGACGGCAGCACACGCGCAAGGATCTGATGGACGAGCTGGCCAAGGTCAAGCGCGTCATCGCAAAGGAGATGCCTGACGCGCCACACGAAATCTGGCTGACCGTCGATGCCTCCACGGGCAGCAACGCCCTCTATCAGGCACGGGAATTCGGCAAGCTCTTCCCCATCACAGGATTGATCCTGACCAAGCTGGACGGCACTGGCAAGGGCGGCATCGTCGTCGCCATCCGCCGCGAGCTGGGCTATCCCGTCCACTTTGTCGGACTTGGAGAACAGATGGACGACCTTCAGCCATTTGACGCACAAAGTTACGTTGATGCACTGTTTTCATAACCTATTCAAAAAAGGCGGCTTTCCAAAGCTGCCTTTTTTATGAGTACAATTACCATAAACATACAATAACAACACAAGGAACAAGAATGCCAAAACGCGAAGACATCAACAAAGTCATGATCATCGGGTCGGGTCCCATCGTCATCGGCCAGGCCTGCGAGTTCGACTATTCGGGAACCCAGGCATGCAAGGCGCTGCGCAGCCTCGGCTACAAGATCGTTCTGGTCAACTCCAACCCCGCCACCATCATGACGGACCCGGGCATCGCCGACACCACTTACATCGAGCCGCTGAACCTGAAGCGCATGACGGAAATCATCGAAAAGGAACGCCCAGACGCCCTGCTCCCGAACCTCGGCGGACAGTCCGCCCTCAACCTTGCGGCGGAACTCTCCAAGGCTGGTGTCTTGACGAAGTATGGCGTCAAGGTCATCGGCGTGCAGATTGACGCCATCGAGCGTGGTGAAGACCGCACCGAGTTCAAGAACACGATGAACAGCCTGGGCATCGCCATGGCCCCCAGCATGGCCGTCAACAGCGTTGAAGACGCGGAGAAGGCCGCCGATGAAATCGGCTACCCCGTTGTCGTGCGCCCCGCCTACACCATGGGCGGCACAGGCGGTGGCTTCTGCTACAACCGCGAAGAGCTGCGCACCATTGCGGCAAGAGGCCTCCAGGCGAGCCTTGTCCACCAGGTGCTCATCGAAGAGTCGCTGCTCGGCTGGGAAGAACTGGAACTGGAAATCGTCCGCGATTCCAAGGGCCAGATGATCACGGTGTGCTTCATCGAAAACGTCGATGCGGTTGGTGTCCACACGGGCGACTCCTTCTGCACGGCGCCAATGCTGACCATCTCCGAAGAGCTTCAGAAGAAGATGCAGGAGTGGTCGTACCGCATCGTCGAGGGCATCGGCGTCATCGGCGGCACGAACGTGCAGTTTGCGCATAACCCGAAGGACGACCGCGTGGTGGTCATCGAGATCAACCCGCGCACGTCGCGCTCCTCCGCACTCGCCTCCACGGCGACGGGCTTCCCCATCGCCTACATCTCAGCCCTGCTGGCCGCTGGCCTGACCTTGGACGAACTCCCCTACTGGCGCGATGGAAGCCTTGAAAAATACACGCCCTCAGGCGACTATGTGGTTGTGAAGTTCCCGCGCTGGGCCTTCGAGAAGTTCAAGGGCGTGCAGGACAAGCTGGGCACCCAGATGCGCGCCGTCGGCGAGGTCATGAGCATCGGCAAGACCTACAAGGAGGCCTTCATGAAGGCCATCCGCTCCCTTGAGAACGGCAACCCTGGCCTTGGATTTGCCAAGCACCTCAACTCACTCACTCTCGAACAGCTTATGGAACGGCTGAACGAGCCCTCCAGCCTGCGCCAGTATGAGATGTACGAGGCCATCCGCAAAGGGGCCGACC
>JAFTAC010000582.1 GCA_017458805.1 Victivallales bacterium
GCCAGAGCCGCAGGACCCGCCAGACCCGCAAGGCCCGCCAGACCCGCAGGGCTCGCCAGACCCGCAGGACTCGCCAGAGCCGCAAGGCCCGCCAGACCCGCAGGGCTCGCCAGACCCGCAGGACTCGCCAGAGCCGCAAGGCCCGCCAGAGCCGCAAGGCCAGCAGGGTCCGCCAGGTCCGCCAAGGCTGCAGAGGTGCTCGCTTCACCCATGGCTATATCCGTGTCACCGTTAACGCGGCTACCATTCTGATTTCTGATTAGTTACATCAATGTATTTTAACTTTCAAAGCAAAATGCATAAAAAGGTAATTTCAAAATGGATTGTTCAAAAGAGAATCAAGATTTACCGGAATCATTGACCGAGCAACAAGGGAATGAGAAGTCTTGTCCATTCAGCGAGCGTTTTTTGCAGGTAATATGGAATGAGCGTCACTTGCAGCACAATATGCAAACAGAGAATGGGGAAGTGGTTCGGGTCATATCGCCAGGGACATGGAATCTGTCTGCAGGGCCAGATTTCAAGGGGGCAACTATGCTGGTGGGCGGCAGCCTTGTCTCTGGAGATGTCGAGATACATCGCGTCTCCTCGGACTGGCACAGGCACGGCCATGATTCCGATGCGAATTACGGCAATGTCGTGCTCCATGCCGTATGGATTGACGATGTGCCAGTGCAGAATGGAACTATGCAGACCGTTGTGCTTTCAAAGTACCTGCAGTCGGACTGGGAGCATTTTCTTTGGGAGCTTGAAGATGCCTGCTACCCCTACTCCAGGCAGGTTGCTTCGGGCGAATGTGCACTGCGGTGGGCGTTGACGGACGACAGTTGTGTGTGCGTCCTTTTGAAGAGCGCGGGAGTGGCGCGTTTTGCCTCAAAGGGCTCTGCCATGATGCGTGAAGCTGTTTCCCAGGGAGTCGAACAGACCCTTTACGAGATGATGTTTGAGAGTCTCGGTTACAAGAACAACCGCATTCAGTTCAGAACGCTGGCGCGGAATGTTCCGCTTGAGCAGTTGCTTTGCCTTGAATCAGATGAAAAGCGCCGTGCATTGCTGTTTGGGATGGCAGGGCTGCTGCCTGACATGACGCTGGAGGAGGTGCGCCCTGAATGTCGGCAGGAGGTTGCAAGCCTTTGGGACGCCTGGTGGAGCATGGGGCTTCGGCCCTCCAAGAAAACAACATGGAATCTGGCGGGAATGCGTCCATACAACTCGCCCTTCCGACGGCTGATGGCAGGTTATGAAATGCTGTGCGCCTGCAATTTCACCCCTGCCGCCTGGCTGCGCAGTCTGTCGCATAAATGCACGACGACAAAGGAGCTTCTGACATGCTTTTCAGCACTGAACAAGTCGGATTCCCCCTGGCGTCCATACCGCGACTTCGGGCACACCATCAAGCCAGCAGCCGACTTGCTTGGGCAGAGTCGGCTGCTGGACATGGTCGCTAATGTCCTGTTGCCCTATCTTGCAGGGTTGTCTGAACTGGAGGCAGGAGCCGATTCTCCAGGCGTGGAACTCGCCAAAAAACTCTATTTGGAACTGCCTCGATTGCAGGAGAACCGCCTCATCAAAGAGGCTGTCCAGCGCTTTCTCATACCGCCTAGCCGTGAGGTGGATTTGGTGAAATATGCCTGCCAGCAGCAGGGGCTTCTCAATATCTACAGCACTTTCTGCCTGGCGCTTGACAACAACTGCGAACTTTGTCCTCTTAAACAGTAGGGCATTTCACTCTTGACAAACCTAGAGGAGCAATTATATTATTTTTGTATAATTCTTTATGTAAAACCTTGCTTTTACATATTCCTTCCCAAATCATCCATGGAGAATCAGATGTCTTCGACTACCCCTCTTGAGCGTACCCCGATTGGTGCTATTTTCAATAATCTGGACAAGCCTGTGCTTCTGCGCGGTTTTGTGGAGAACTTCCGCGACAGCAGGGCGATGGCGTTCATCGTCCTGAAGGACATTACGGGCAAGGTTCAGATAACAATTGAAAAGGAAAAGCATCCTGAACTGCTGGAAGAGCTTGCGAAAGTCACGCTGGATTCCGTGATTTCGGTGGAAGGCGTTGCCGTGGCAAGCGAATATGTTAAACTGAACGGCGTTGAGGTGTTTCCGACGAGTCTGAAGGTGGATTCCATCGCAGACCCGCTGCCGATTGTCCGCGAAGCAATCCCCTCGACTAAGAAGAAGCCTGGCCTGGACCGTTCGGACATTGACACGCGCCTGGACTACCGCTGGGTCGATTTGCGCTCTTCGAAGAACCAGCTGATGTTCAAGGCGCAGACTGCGTTTGTCGCCGCCCTGCGCGAGTTCCTGCTGAAGAAGGACTTCATTGAAATCCATACGCCTAAGCTGATTGGCGCGGCCAGCGAAAGCGGTGCAGACGTCTTCAAGGTCGAGTATTTCGACCGCTTTGCCTATCTGGCTCAGAGCCCGCAGTTCTACAAGCAGATGGCCATGGCGGCTGGCTTTGAGCGCATTTTCGAGTGCGGTCCCGTCTTCCGCGCGGAAAAGTCGTTCACGAACAAGCACACCACGGAGTTCACAGGCTTCGACCTGGAGTTCAGCTACATCAATTCGTTCCAGGATGTGATGGACATGGAGGCGCAGCTTCTGACCTACGCCCTGGCTGCCGTGAAGGAAAAGTACGGCGACCAGATTGCCGAGAACTTCGGGCTGGAAGTCGTCGTGCCGACCCTGCCGTTCCCGACCGTCAAGCTGGCCGACTTGTACGCTGCTCTGGAGGCTGAATACGGCTACAAGATTGCCGATTCCGAGAAGGGCGATCTGACGACCGAGGCCGAGCAGTTGAGCTATGAGTGGGTGAAGAAGCACTACAACCACGAGTTCCTCTTCATTACGGACTACAGCGCCGAAAAGCGCGCATTCTACCACATGCGCGATGAGAACGGCATTCCGCAGGGCTATGACTTGATCTGGCGTGGTGTCGAAATCACGACGGGGGCCCAGCGTGAACACCGCTACGACGTGTTGAAGAAGCAGGCGCAAGAGAAGGGGCTGGACGAGGATGTCAAGTTCTATCTGGAGTTCTTCAAGTACGGCTGCCCGCCTCACGGCGGCTTTGGTCTGGGCGTGGACCGCTTGACCATGCTTCTGTGCGGGCTTCACATCAACGAGGCGATGTTCCTGTTCCGAAGCCCCAAGCGCTTGACACCATAATTTAGAGCTCATTGCAAAACAAACTGAAAGCAAGGATGCGAAGTGTTGTTCTCAAACGGCACTTCGCTTTTTTTGTGCCCAGCAAGAAAAAGCCACTGAAAAAAACATCGTTGTATTTGGAAAATAAAGTATTGTAATAGTATAGTTGTAAGAAGTTCTTGGAGATTGTAGAGGTGATTTATGAAATTACCTCTGAAGATGAAGACAACTGCGGAAAACAATGACATGGGCTATACGACGAAACCGAGCATATTCGAGAAGATGCGTTCAGGTGATGAAATCAGCTGGGAGCATTTTTACAAGACCTACCGTGCCCTGGTCATCCTTCGTGGACGCGACCTGGGACTGGTCGATGCGGATTTGGACGAGCTGCTTTCCCGTGTCATGCTGAAGTTCTTTCAGCACTCGCAGACCTTCCGCTATGACCGTTCAAAAGGGCGTTTTCGGGACTATTTCCGCACTATGGTCACCAACACGGCATTGGATATGCTGCGTGAAAAGGAAGGACGCAAGGAGATAGACATAGATAGCATAGATTCCAGCAATGCTTCGCAAGACAATGAACTGGACAACAAATACGAAGAGGAATGGCGCGCCCATATATTCAGCCAGGCCCTGCAAGAGGCGCGCAACTCACTGCCGAGCAGGGCGGTCCAGGCGTTCATTATGAACCATCTCCGCAACATATCCGTCCAGGAGATAGCTGCCATGCAGTCGGTCGGGAAGAGCACCGTCTATAATGACTGCAATCTAGTGTGGGATTTCCTGACGAAAGCCGTCAAGCGCATGTCCGAGGAGTATTGAAGAATGAAACATCTTGACAGAGTAAGCATCCAGCGGTATTTAGAGAAAGACCAGAACCTGTTCATAAGGCTGCTGATACGTCTGCATCTTCTTGGTTGTGAGGAGTGTCAGAAAAGGCTCCGCGATGTAAAGGCAGAACTGGAGGAGCAGCAGCGCTTCTTCCAGGGCATCGCCCTGATGGAGCAGATAGACCAGGAGGCTGACAAGCACCCGTTGCATGAAGGAACTGGCGAATGACTGAGCAAGAAGTCATTGACTTTTTCGCAGGCAAGCTGGCACTCACCCCCATCGGCTTCTGCGGGGAGGGGGCCTTCGGCAAGGTACTGCTTGCCAACGACCAACTTGGGCGGCTGCTGGTTTTGAAAATCATCGATAAGGCGAAACTGGGTTCCGGGTGGATACGTGAGTTCAACGGTCTGCGCTTCTATTGCCAGAACATCCATGACCACAGCCACCTCATCGCCATCCACCACGTCGAGGACTACGGCGACTACTTCTGCTATACAATGGAGGCAGCCGACAACATCTACAAGGGCGAGAAGGGGCAGGAGTTCTACAAGCCCGACACCCTTGAGAACCGCATCGTCAAAAAGCAGTCGTTCACACCCGAGGAGATATTGGAGATAGCTGAAGACCTGCTGTCAGGATTGAAGGTCATGCATGAAGCGGGGCTTATCCACCGCGATGTCAAGCCCGCCAATGTTATTTTCGTGGATGGAAAGGCCAAGCTGGGGGACATGGGGCTGGTAACGAACGCAACCGAGACGCACAGCTTCGCCGGAACGCCTGGCTTCCTGCCACCCGAATTAATCGCGGAGCTGGACAACAAGACCACCAACGACGCAGCTGGCGACCTCTATGCGCTGGGCAAAGTCATCTATTGCATGCTGACGGGCTTGTCCGCCAAGTCGTTCCCCGAAATACCCTATTCCCTGGTGAAGTCGCCTTTTACGAGGCGGCTCAACCAGTTTCTGCTGGTGGCGTGCGGCGAAAACCGCATGAAGCGATACAGGACCGTCGAGAGCTTTCAAAAGGCGTTGCAGAAAGTCAAGGTCTCTTTAAGGCCCCGTTCTGCTGATGGGCATCTCGGGTGGATGCTCTGTGGGGCGGTGGCGCTGCTGGTTTTGCTGTTGGCAGTGCCGTGGGTGTTTCGTGGCTGCAACGACGATTCATCGTCGAAACGCAAGGAAACGACGGTTGCTCCTCTGGACGAACGCCCTTCCGAGGGCGATGCGCAGAATGTGGACGCTAGTCGCATGAAAGGCGGTGGAGCCGCCGTCGAGCAGGCTGGGCCAGGGACCGCGCAGGAGGACGCTTCGCCTCCAGAGGAAACAAAAGGCGATGATGCGGCAGAGCAGACAGGGGGTGTACCCGAGAAGGGGACTGCTTTGCCAAGGGCCGGAGAGAATGATAAAGGCGCTACCGAGCAGGCGGTGGGTGTCCCTAAAAACAAGGCCGCTTCCGATAGTGCCGGCACGGCAGGCGCAAACGCAGATGGTGGCGTCGCGGAGAAGGCGGAAGCACCCTTGCCGGAGAAACCGGCAGAGCCGGATGAACAGCAGGTGGCGGCGCAGCGAAAGGTAGTGCCGGCTGCGCGTGCATCCACCCCGGCTGGTGTGAAGCGGCCAGGGTTTCGCCTTGCCGATCCAAGGCGGATTCCGCTGGCAATTGGCTTGCGTTATACAAACGCCAGAATTCGGTTGGAGGAGCTGGGGTATGGACCGGGAAAGTTTCGTCCCACCAAGTCGGTTGATGATATAGGGAGGGATTTGGAGGATTTCAAGGCCAATTTTGAAGAGTACCGCGGGGCGTTGAGATGGAGGCAGGCAAATGCCTTGCAGGAGCAGTCAGCTGTCAAGCACCGGGCGGCAGAGCTGGACTTGACGCAGTTTGACGCGCAACGGAGCGAGGCGCTTCAGAGACAGCTGTCCGACTATGTCTCCACAAAGCTGTTCCGGCGCTCCTCCTATCCATCCGACGAGGGGATGTCCAAGAGAATTTTGGAGGAGCTTCGTTCAGGGAAGATCGATCCCAACCTGATGGTAGAGACCAGGTTTTCCATAGACGGATCGGTGCTTGCATGCACATGCAGGGAGCTCTTCCCCAATTCGAAGGAGATTGCCCGCACGCTAATCGGCCTGGGGGCGGACACGACGCACCTCAACAACGAAAGGCAGCTGCTGATGCAGACGGAGACGGGCATGACTGTGGTCTGCGAAGGCGGCTTTGACAACATGAAGGGCTTTCTGGTCGGCTTGCTTGGTAAAGCCGGAGGAAACAGCTTCCCCGTTGATGACATTGCCGAGAAGCTGGTTTTCCTCAATCACAATCTTGTGGATCAGGACGAGCTTGGAAACACGGCTTTGCACTATGCCGTGAGGCGCGGTTCCATGAGGCTGGTTGCTCTGATGGCTTGCGCGGACGCCAATCCGAACGTGCAGAATGCCAAAGGCGAGACGCCGCTGTTCGAGGCCGTGCGCTACGGCTATCGGGAGATTGAGGAGCTGCTGCTCTTCACAGGTGCAAAACCTGCCATCGCGAATACGGAGGGGAAAAAGGCGGAGGATTATCGGCGGGAAGGGCTTTTCCTGCAGGCCGTTCAAAAACAGGATATGAAGAGTGTCCATGAGTTGCTTCAAGCTGGTATCTCGGTTGAAACATGTTTTGCCGATGGACAATCGCCCCTGTATTTTGCCTGCGAGCATGGAGACCTTCCCATGGTCAAGCTCCTTTTGGAGTATCATGCCACGCTAAAGGGATACTGGGAGCTTTGCTCGATTTTGATGTACACCCGAAAGGATTATGAAATGCTCAAATACCTTCTGGAGAAAGAGGTTATTCAGCCAGACAACCTGTTGGAACAACTCAGCGAGAACCACTTTTATAAAGAAATCAACTCCCGTTCCTCCAATCGGCCAGTACTAGCGATGAAGCGAGCCAACCTTCCAGAGGAGGAGAGAATGCGTTTTCTAGAGTTGTTCCTGCCGTTTGTCAAGAGCGATGAGCTGTTGATGAAGAAGCACCCTCCCAAGGGCATTCTGTTGGAACGTGCGATGGCGGCCAGGCAATCCCCGCCGTTCATCGAGCGGCTGTTGCGCGCCTACAAGAGCCTTCCAGACGACTCTCCTGTGGTGGCCATCGCCATCGACTATGACTACGGAGATGAGATTGTACGGCAGCTTCTTGAGAAGAAGGCGAATCCAAATGCCTGGTACAAGAAAGCCGTTCGTTGGATGCTTCCTATCGTGCTTGCCGAGGAAAAGAAACGCACGGCAACTGTCGAACTACTTCGGAAATACGGGGCCACCCACGATGAAAACAAGGAGGCAGAGGGTGCCGCAAGGCAGAAGAGCGACAGCGAAAACCGTCTTCGCCTCCTGCGCAGCCTGACTCTTGTCTCTGCCGATGACAAGGAGGTCCAAGCCGAGAACATCCTGAAAGGCAAGAAACGCATCGGGCTCTTTTTTTCCATTGTCAATGTCAATGATTGGGTTGAAGTAGAGGCTTTGAATCGGTTCTACGCCTCCTGCCAGGAGAAAGGACGCTCCATGGAGCTTATCCTCTTGCGATATGACATGTCCTTTATCAAGGTGCTTGAGTATATGCGTAGTAATAAAATTACATGGCATTCTGTACCTGATGACAGGTATGAAAGCTATCGCCAGTTATTTAAAAGCTGCAAAGTCCGCGAACAACCTTCCTTGGTCATTTTGGACGAAGAGGGCAATATCCTGTCGTCGAACGGAATCTGGGATATTAGAATATACGGCGACAAGGCATACGAATTATGGGGTGCCCCAGGCTACAAGCCTGCAACAAAAAAAGATAGCCTCAATATGAATAAATAGGTTCTTGAAGCTATTCCTTGGAACTACGACCCCTGAAAACTACGATTTTCCTCAGAATTGGCGTGTCGCTGTTTTTTGTTTTATCATTTGGAAAAAACTGTTTTTATTCCGTATTGTTCTATATAGCGAGAAATACTCCCCTTGTTTCCTGGAAACTCGGTTTTCCACGAGGCTTAGGTTAGGGGAGTTTCTCTCATGGTGGAATAGAACGTATCAAATAAAGGAACAATCATGGTGTTGCAATACTTCAAGAATCTGAAGATATTCAAGAAGCGTTTTGGTGACAATACAGCACTGACACCATCCCGTGACAATGAAAATCACCAAGTGCCGAGTGAACAACCATCGGGGGAAATGCCCGTGCAGGAATCCATGGTTGCCTCCGTGCCATCCATGGTTGGACCGATGGATGTATCTGCATCATCGGCCTCCGTACCTCCCCAGATGCCCGCGTCAACATCGGCTCCAGTAGCTGCCCAACCACCTGTTGTGGCTACACCCGCAGCCACTCCCACGTCTGGTGCTGCAGAACAGGCACCCGCTGTGAGTGAGCAGACACCCGCTGTGCCAGCAGCAGATGAGTTGAGGGAGTTGTGGAAGGGACAGGAGGAGTTGCGGAAGGGACAGGAGGAATTGCTGAAGGGACAGGAGGATATCACGGAGGCACTTTGTGCGATATGCGAGTCGGGGTTGGTTGAGCTGGAAAAGGATATTGCCAAGTTGCGGGAAGAGACGGCAAAGGTATCGGAGAAGGAGGAGATCATAGACAAGTTGCATACGGAACTGCTGGCGACCCGCAAGCAGGTTTCGGGCGAGTTGGTGAAGCCTTATCTTCGTGTCATGATGGAGTTTTCAGGAAAACTGGAGGGGATTACAGCGCATTATGCTGAGAAGCTTGATGCTCTGGAGGAGCTGCCGCCTGCCGTTCTTGATTTCAAGAAGGAGATGATGAGCATCTCGGAGACGCTGGTGGATACGCTGGATGACACCTTTGGCTATGTGGTCTTTGCGCCTGAAATAGGCGAAAAGTTCAATCCACGCGAGGCCAACTGTGTAGGACGGGTCGCTGCTGAGCAGAATGGGCAGGAGGGACAGGCGGGGACAATCGCCCGTGTCAGCCGCCGTGGATTCCGCGATGCGGAGTCTGGGCAGATCATAATGTTCCCTGATGTGGTTGTGTTCAAATAATAAGCAAGATTAATGCATTGCAGGAGAAAGAAAACATGGCAAATGACGAAAAAAGACGTGTGCTAGGCATTGACTTGGGGACCACGAACAGTTGTGTCGCGATGGTGGATGAGTATGGCAAAGCCCAGGTTATCAAGAATTTCGATGGGTTAAACACAACCCCTTCGCTGGTTTCCTTTGAGGATGGCGCCCATGAGCCGATTGTGGGACTTGCTGCAAAAAACAACTGGTCCAGTGTGCCTTGGGACACGGTGGCCTTCATCAAGCGCTACATGAAGAGCGACGAGGCGTTTAAAAAGCCCACCAAGTTCCCCCTTGGATTGGACCCCGTGGAGTACTCTGCCATCATTCTAAAAAAGCTGGTGCAAGATGCCAACTCAAGCGATGAACTGAGGGACGATCCGACGATGGATGTCGTCATCACTGTCCCCGCCAATTATGGCGGGACAGAACGTGGACGCGTGGAGCAGGCTGCCAAGGCGATTGGCTTAAATGTTCTTCAGCTGCTCAACGAGCCAACGGCTGCATCTCTTGCATACGGTGTCGGACTAGACTCAGAGAAGACCATCCTGGTCTATGACCTGGGCGGCGGAACCTTTGACGCCACCATCCTGAAAGTCAACGGCCCAGCGAACATCTATGATGTTGTGGCCAGCAAGGGACTGGACAAATGTGGCGGGCGCGACTGGGACTACCAGATTGCCAATATGATCCTGACCGCATATAACGCAGAGTACAACACCACTTTTGCCCTGCCGCTTGACGACGAGGAGATGCATGGTTCAGATGAAAAGACACAGAGGATGTATGCAAGCATCATGCTCACGGCAGAACAAGCGAAGAAGGATTTGACCTCCTCACGCAAGGGAGTTGTCAAACCTACCTGGCTTTTCGAGGACGACGGTCATTCCGTGAGGGTTGAAATATCCAATGAGGAGTTCGAAGAAAGGACGGCTACGCTTCTAAAAAGGACTTTGGATGTGGTGAGAAACCTTGTAGATGCGAATGGTGGCGTTTCGACCATCGACGAATGGATTCTAGTGGGGGGCTCTTCCAGAATGCCTCAGGTGAAGAAGGCCATTGATGGTATGTTCGGATGCGATGCCAGGCTGACCGATCCAGACGAATGCGTGGCCAAGGGAGCCGCCATCTATGGCACATCCCTTGCCAATAGAGGCATTGACAATGCTCCTGCTATTACCGTATTCGATATCCTCGGCAAGACATACGGTTCGCAATATACTGAAAAGTCTACAGGTAGGGAGATGGTTCACAATATCGTCTTTGCAGGTGACAAGCTGCCTTGCGAAGGGACGGCATCTTTTACAACCTTCTCTGTCGATCAGACGAGTGTCAAGGATCAGATTTTCGAATCCAATTCCCATGAGCCTACCATTGAACAGCAGGATGCGAAGCTAGTCAGCGACAATCTGCTGCGCTTCACAAAGCCTCTGCCTGAGGGATCGAAAATCACCGTGCATTTCCACGTCAATGAATCGGGGCTGCTGCATGTGACGGCTACAGCTGCGGACGGTTCAAGGCTGGAGTATGACTACAAGGCCGCTGGGTTGCGCGATGAACGTGGACTGCGAGGGTTGGCGAATGAGATGTCGAGGACAAGAGTCTAGCTTCTTACCCACTTGGAAAAACGATGGATGACTACCAAGACATCGCCCAAAAATGGGGAGAATGCAAGGAGACGCTTCTCTCCTATCGGCGGTTTTCTGAAAAGGAGTCCATCCGTCGTGCACTGGTGGAGCTATTCGGGTATTGGGAAAACCATACACGGAGAATGGACTTGGATAGCTACAACAGGCTTCGAAACGCCATCCCCGGCGATCCTGACTATCCTGAGCGAATCGAGAGGGCTATCGAGGTGGCTCTCGATGGCATCTTCCTGCGCTTTTTTGTGATTGGAGGCGGAGCCTCCACCGACCCGAACATCGACACGAGGTTGCTGAATGCCTTCAAGAAGGCGTTTGGGAGGCCAGCACCCCAAAACAAACCTGAAACAACCATCACAGTCACTGCGTCTGCATACACAAGCCCGCCGCAGCGGCCCGTAACGCAGCGGCCCGTAACGCAGCGGCCCGTAACGCAGCGGCCCGTAACGCATCCCCTGCCAAAGCCGACAGAGGGGTCTGAGTCATCTCCATACAGGCATCCAAAGGTATTTGGGGTGCCGTTTGGGGTGTTGGTGTTTATTATCGTCATGCTATTGTGGGGTGCGGTGAGTCTATACTCTCGCATTCGAAGGAATGACATCAAGCAGTCGTCTTTGGGGGAGAAGCCAGAATCTGTCAGCCAGGTGGAGTCCCCCTCATCTCCTGTTGACGAGGAAAGTGAAACGGATGAGGATGAGTCAGAGTCAGAGGATGGGGATCATCCAGCCCCCGTCAGAAGGCCTTCTGATGACGTGGACCGTGCTAAAAACAGTACGGAACCCAAGCAGATTCATCGGGAACCAGCGGAAACGGAAATAGAAATAAGTCCTGAGGTCAGCCTGGTTTTGCATAAGCGTTTCAAGTGGCTGCTTCTCAGGGCACCGTTGCGCATAGAGACTGGAGCTTTCATCGCCTCTGCAAATGCGGCGAAGGCGATGAAGGAGAAGGCACTGGAGGTTACGGTGAGTCGTCAGAAGTCAAGATATGGCAAAATGGAGACCACCTTCAACAGTTGGAAGCTCCCCCCTTATGGCATAACGCTTCCCAATGGGTTCTTTGTGCCCGTCACAACATCCTCTGGCGAAAACGCCATTACCTGCCCCTGGCTGACAGTGGGTGTGGAAAGGCATCTTGGGAAGTTTGCCATCAAGGCGGAGAACGACCAGCGGGCGCTGATTGAACGGCAAGTTTTCGGCGATGGAGCATCCGAGCGTGAAATCCGTGAGCGTTTGGCTGATCTTGAATACGGTAGCCAAGTGCTGGAAATCAGTCGTTTCAAGGTCAGCGGAAGATTTTTGGAATATACGGAAATGCACCAGATTGTCGATAAGTCGCCCTTGCAGATCAAGTTCAATGTCATCGGCACTTTGAGCGTGGAGGTGCTTTTGGAGGATACGGTTTTGAATACCAAAAACACGTTTCATCTGGACTTGGACGCCTACGTCCAGGGGACGCTTCCATTCAAGAACAACAAGTTATCGACACGTGATGCACGTGTAAACAGGCAGGCGATATTCAACGCTATCTCACGGCAACTTGCAGAACGCATTGCACGGCAATGCCAGAAACAGATGAGGTTGACAAGACAATGAGTTACGAAAAGAAAGAATCGGATGGCAGTTTTAGTGATTTTGGGCATATAGTTCTATTGATATTTTTTATCATTACCCTAGTCATCACATACGTCTTTGCGCCGGCTGCGGAGTTTGCCATGTCGCTAGTCCACTGGATGCTTGCCTTCCATTTCGATTCCCCCACGGGGGCCGCACTCCATCTCTATCTGTGGATTGTCTGCATTCCGCCAGCAGCCATCCTGGTTCTTGTCGCAGGCGGAGTGGTCGGTGGTGGACTTGGCGGACTGGCTGGCGGTATCTGGGTATGTCGGCAGATTTCGCTTGAGGGGACAGCGACAAAAATATTCGGATACCTGATATTGGGTCTGCTGCTGGGCGGGGGAGGACTGTTCCTTGGCGGCGCAGGTGGTTTTTTTCTTATCACCTATCCAGCTGCCATGTTTATCCTCTTGCCGTTTTGGGAAGGTGTTTGCTGGATAAAGGACAAGCTCCTGCACATGGAATGGATGCCCGAGCAGCTTTTCGGTGGCATTGTTTACGGTGTCATCCCTGTTGCGCTTCTCGTGCTTCATCTTTTGATGAAGTAGAGGATTTGCAACTACCTGAATTGGAGCGAGTACAGGTCTGCGTCTCTCATGTGGATGCGCATGCGGACGGGCTTGCCTGCCAGGGAGGAGAGGGTGCCTTCATCGAAGTGGACTCTCCTGTCAAGCGAGTTGCCAAAGAGTTCGCAGGAACGACATTCGTGTCCCTCGTTGTCGCTGAGGGTGATATGGATGTAGCCCATGGCGGAGGTTGCGAAGTTGATGAATAGCTCGCTTCCCGCGAAGGTGAAGTATTTGGTGAGGGCGGTCTCCTCCTTGGCGCCTGCGTGAAGGGATGCGAAGCCGTCCATGCGGATGGTATATCTGTCCAGAGTGGAAGGTATTCCCATCCAGTGGTTTGTGAAGATATACATCGAAAGCTCGTCAGGAGCGCCCTGGAATGGTGACTTTGTGACGGCAAAGCCTCTGGCGGGATAGCAGTCGCCATAGACCCAGTTGCGCCCGTTTTCGATTTCGGGGCGCATGAAGGCGTCGCTGTACCTTTGGAATATCACGCCGTCCCGTGTAGTCATGAAGATGCAGTCCGTGATGGCGAGGCCGTATCTTGGATGGAGATTCATTCTTGCCTGGCGCTCCTCCTTTCCGCAGAGTTCCTCGAAACTGCCGTTCCAGGACTTGCGTTCGATGTATCTGGACGGGAAGCTCACGAAAAGCTGCGGTGCGCGGAAGTACTGCGACAGGCAGTTGGTGTAGAGCGGTATCTCCTCGTCGTCGTTGTAGCGGAGCTGAGTGGCGGGCGTCCAGTGGACGAAATCCTCCGATTCGACGTATCGTATGTCCCTCACATTGTTTTCGCCAGGAATCTCTGATGGATGGAAGCCCCGTATGAATCCGCGGTACTTGTTGGCAAGTGCATCCCAGAAAACGACGTTGAGGGAATCGAAATAGCCTTCGATGGCAAGCTTGTAGCCGTCCGTGAAATGGATGCCGTCGCCGCTGAAGAAGCACCACAGGCCGTCGCCGAAGCAGCCGACGGCCTTGTAGCGTCTTTCATCAGTGCATGCGGGGTTTTCGTCCATGAAGACCATGAAGTTGTCAAAGTTCCTTACTCTGTCCTGTGCTTGAAGCGCAAGCTTCGAGGGTGCCCCCATGATGATGTTGTTGTCCGTGCTGCCATTGAAGGTGCAGAGGCCGAGCGATGGCTTTGTCCAGGCAATGCCGTCTGCGCTCTCCGCATAGCAGACGCGAATGCCTTTCGTTGTGTGCTCCTTGCCGTTGCCGCTGATCATGCTCCAGCCGAGATAGTACATGCGATAGACCCCTTCTGGATGCGATCCGTCGCATCCAGGCCATCTGGAATCGAAGAAGAAGTTATGGTAGTCGCAGCCATCTCCTTCCCAGGGGGCGTCGTGGACGAGCACGGTCTCTCTGAACTGCGGGTGATGAAGCTCCAGCGAGGCGCTGGTGCATTTGGCGTCGATGAGATAGTCGTCGAAAAAACATTCTCTGCGGTCTGCGAGTTCAATCATGGGGGCTCCTGTTAAGATTAGTCAAGTGGCTTCTAATATATTCTTTTTTGCCTGAATGTCAATGATTGCTTATAACTTCCTGCGGAAATGGAGAATAGGAGGCATTTGCAATCTGGCGGGGGTATGCCATATTATATAGCCACCACCGATTATACACTACTTGATTACTAATTTCTAATTTCTAATTTCTAA
>JAFTAC010000583.1 GCA_017458805.1 Victivallales bacterium
CACACCCTATCTGTCGCATTGCAGGGGCGCTGGGGAGTGGGCGCGTTTTTCGACGGCGAGGTACGCTTCGCTAAGGCCGTCGCCACACCCTATCTGTCGCATTGCCCTGCCCTGTGGCTGGGATGGATTTTTAGACGACGGCGGGTCATCGTTTACCACCGTGATTTCTCCTGCGGCCACCTATTCCGAAATTGGCTGCTTGACCGATGCACAATCGTGTGCTATAGTTATCCTATGGAAGAAATCCCCATCCTCATTATGGACTGCAACACAAGCGAGGTTGACCATGGTACGTAGAATCCTGTTCTTGAATCTCTTTCTGGTAATCATCTGTCAAGCCGACATCGCCCTGGAGGGGCAATTCGACTGGGACAAAGACGGAAAAGCCTACTGCGAGGGCATCAAACTGGCCTATCTCGAACTCACCGAGCCACGCATCATGAAAATCAACGTCGCCCGCATTGAGGTCACCAACCCCAAAATTGATTTTGTTGTCGCCCAGGCCGATCCAAACGCGGGCCAGGTGATGGAGGATGCCCCCAAGTACAAAATCTGCACGCGCCGCCAGACCGTCCGCGCCTTCATGACCAACGCCCGCAAGCCAGTCGCAGACGGCGGTTTGGGGCTGAATGTCGTCCTGGGCGTGAACACCACCGCATGGGGGCCCTGGCCACCGCCAAAAGGCAACATGTACGCAGGTAACCTGGGGCTGGTTGTTTCCGACGGCAAACTAGTCTCACCCCCAGTCAAGAACCGCGCCTCCTTCATCATCTACCGCGACCGCACCGTCAAAATGCTGAACCCCGATGAAGATTTCGACATCAGCAACGTCTATTACGCCGTAAGTGGCTTTGCGCAAGTCCTCAAAGACGGTGTTTGCACGGGCGACAATGCCCTGCATCCACGCACGGGCTTCGGCCTCTCGCAGGACGGCAAATACATGGTCTTCATCGTCATCGACGGACGCCAGAAGGGCTATTCGGAAGGCTGCACCACCGTAGAGGTCGCCCAGCTCCTCAAATACTATGGCTCCTGGAACGGCCTCAATATGGACGGCGGCGGCTCCAGCACCCTTATGATCCTTGATGAAAACAAGAAGCTAAAGATGCTCAACCACCACTCGGGCGGCGGCGAACGCAGCATCGCTTGCCCATTCGGCATCATTGTAAATAATTAGGTATTTTCTATTTTCTGATTGCTTGTTTTCCGCTAACCTTTTTTTCTATATTTAGGTTGAAAATCTTTCTATTCGATATAAATTGTATATTTATGCTTGATTATTGTCATATAAAATTACCAATAGGAGAAAACAATGCCTGTCAATAATAATGTCAAGAAAGTCGGTGCTGACATGAAGGTCAACGTGGCAGCGATGTCTGGCTGGTTTGGCAACTTGAGCCATGTCGAGATGGTCGAACAGGTTGCGGCGTATGGCTTCCGCGCCTTCGAGTGCCTGTCCGCCAACAAGTGGGAGGACAAGGAGGCGGTGCGCGACAAGTGCCAGGAACTGGGCGTCAAGGTCGGCGCCATCAGCTGCAGCGGCACCATCACGGGCGACGGTCCAGTCAACCCCGCCTTCCACCCCACCTTCGTCGCCGAGACCCAAGAGGCAATCAAAAACGCGAAGTTGCTGGGCACGAACGTGGTGCTTGCCCTGACGGGCGCCCTGCGCAGCGACCTCTCCTTCGAACAGCAGATGGCCAATGTCGCCGCCGCAGGCAAACTGGTCGCCCCCTATCTGGAGGATGCAGGCATCACCCTCGTCTGGGAACTGCTGAATACGAAAGTGAACCATGCAGGCTATGCACTGGTCTATTCCAAAGACGGCGCAGACCTCGTGCGCGCCACCGCATCGCCCAACGTCAAAATGCTGTTTGACATCTACCACCAGCAGATTAGCGAAGGCGATGTCATCCGCAACATCCAGACCTACGCAGCCGAAATCGGCCACTACCACTTCGGCGACAACCCAGGCCGCCACGAACCTGGCACGGGTGAACTCAACTACAAGAACATCTTCAAGGCCATCGCAGGCACTGGCTACACGGGCGTCGTCTCCTCGGAGTTCAGCAAGACCCCCGACATCACCGTCGATGCCCTCATGACCCTGCTCGCCGACTACGCTACCTGGTAGTGTGCGTGGAGACGTGCAAGCTC
>JAFTAC010000584.1 GCA_017458805.1 Victivallales bacterium
GAACTGGAGTTCATCGGTCGTGACGGTTTTCGTTATATCTATTGCATTGAGTTCACATCCAAGGCCATTGTCCGTGAATCGCTTGTCTTCTATCCAGGGGCCAAACCCGCAAAGCTCTTTGAACGCACTCAGGACACCATCACCTTCGGCGCAAAGCTCACAGGACTTCGACAGATTCCATATCGGGAGAATCAAAGTTATCTAAGTGTTGCCGCCCAGCACCAGCAGAGTTCCGAACAGATGAAGGACGTATTCCGATTCATAAGAGATGACATCCATATCGTTGCTCCTGGCTATGGGCTGGTCAACAACGACCTGCTGAACGTGGCCTCCTATCGCCAGTCTCTGGCAAGTCTGCTGTCATACGCCGACATTGGCATCACGCAGATTGGCTTTGACGAGGCGCGTCTTCCCGTCTTCTACCACGAGAACTCAAGACATGGCTTCGGGCTTGACGATGAATCCGCTGGCACACGACGGCTGTATGAGATTGCGCCGATGCTCATCTACGGTCTCACCAAGCCAGGTGTTTGGATTGTCGATGAACTTGACTGCCAGCTGCATCCGCGTGTGGCCGAACTGATAGTGATGCTGTTCCACGACAGACGCGCAAACAAGGCCAATGCGCAGCTGGTCTTCACCACCCATAACACGTCTCTGATGAGTTCCGACCTGTTCAGAAGAGATCAGGTCTGGTTCACACAGAAGCGAGACGACGGGGCAACCGAACTTGTCTGCCTTGACGAATACGGAGAGGTCCGTGGAGACACGAACTTCGAGAGATGGTATCGGCAGGGTCGCTTCGAGGCCGTTCCAGAGGTCAGATACAATGAGCTACTGGCACTGCTGAATCCTGAAGCGGCCAGGTGAGGAGGAACGCACGATGACCAGAAAACGAAACGCAGGCAGGTGGAGCATACGTCCAGTCATGCGCATCTTCTCCGAGGGCGAAAGGACGGAGATCAACTATGTCCGAGGATACATCAGCTCGTACCTGAAAAGCAAGGGCTATACGGCCCACGACATCATCATCGAGCAGCCGAACGACAGCTCCCCTCTTGGACTGCTGAACGCCGCAAGGCAGACAAGACTGCCGATGGACGAGATGTGGATTGTCTTTGACTGCGACCAGCATCAGCACAAGCCAGAGACTTTCAGGGGAGCGGCAGAGGAAGGAATCGGTGTCGCCTACTCCAGCATAAGCTTCGAGACGTGGATTCTGCTGCACTTCACCTATTCGACACGCTCCTACAGAAGCTGCGATGAACTGATTAAGGTGCTGGACAGGCACTATCCCAACGGCTATGACAAGGCCATGAACAATCTGTTCGAGGCGACCGCAGGAGCAGACCACTCACGCTTGCTGACGGCCATCGCCAATGCCAAACGGCTGAATCGGGAAATGCTGAATGTGAACGTCGGAAAGGCGACATATGAGTTGAATCCATACACAAATGTCCACGAACTCCTTGCGGCCATTGATGCGTTCATTATGAAGAATCATTCTCGCTAGAAGGTGAAATTTCCTGTCAGATATTGTTTTTGCTAGATGCATTGGTGTGTATCTCAATGAATCTCATGTATATATTTCTCCTGTGAAATAGAGCGAATCTAACTCAATTCCAACCGTTCAAGCCCATCGCTGCGATTATGCGGCGGTGGGCTTTTTGCATTTCAGATTCTACGTTCAACCCTAAGCACAAAGGAGTTACAACAATGAAAATCACAGTCCTCAAATCAACCGTTGAATCGGCACTGGCCCCCATCCTGAAGATGGTCTCGTGCTCAAAGGTGCCCAACGACTTCCACCCCACGCTTACATTCAAATCCGACAAGCACAGCGTATGGCTCAGATGCGTCCTTGTCGAAAACATGCTTGAGGCCGCAATGCCAGATGCCGTCTGCGACGAAAAGAACGCCTCATTCGACGTCAATCTTGAGACCTTCAAGGAGATGGTCGCAAAGCCGACGGGAACGCGCCTCTCCATCGAACAGGATGCGGCCCATGTCAGGCTCAACTGCGATGACCGCTTCATCGGCCAGCTCGTGCCGATGACGTACAAGGAGGAGAAGCTGTTCCAGATTCCCAAGGACGCCGATTCGACCGTGCTGCCGACCAACTTCGCAAACTTCGTCCTACAGGCTTTCACCTGTGCTGGAGACCCCAGGGACAGGCTGGAGTTGTCTGGCGTGAACATTTCGTCAAGAGGCATGGCAGGAACCGATGGACACCAGCTCTTCCACCTGCCCCTGCCGTTGCAGCTGAAGAACTACGTCACCATCCCGCAGTCAAAGGTCTATGCGGCATTGAAGCATCTTCGCTGGACTTCCCTTGCACATTGGAGAACAGCAAGCGGCGAATGGATGTTCGCAATTGCAGGCGACGGCTTCCGCTACACGGCAAAGGCCCTGGTCGGCACCTACCCCCAGTACTGGCAGGTCATCCCCCCAGAGGAGACGAACGATGTCAGATTCACGCTGGCACCCGATGGCGCACAGGCCTTGCAGAGGTTCCTGAACGAGAACACCCACAAGGCCACCGCCTTGCTGACCGTCCATCCCGACAGAATCGAGCTTCTGGAAACGGACAATACGGACATGACGCAGCGTAGCGGCGTGTTCGCGTCCAGCAGCAAAAGCACGAAACTACCCTACACTGTCAGCATCGTCTCCAACAATCTAAGGCAGTTCCTGAAGATGGGCTTCCTCACGCTGTCGTTCTCGTCGAAGATGCCAAGCCCGCTGGTCTCGTCCGCTGGCATAGGGAAGTACCTCTTCATGCCAGCCATGAACAGAAACGCAAACACGGCACCAGCACCTGCCACGGCACCTGCCCCCAGACCCGAATCCAAGCCCGAGCCCAAACACGCAGTCAATTCCAACAGTTCAACCCATAGCCCAAACACTCAAATCCAAAAGGAGAAAACGACCATGACACAGACGTTCAACCCGACCGCTGCCCAGAGCAGCACCACCACGTTCACAAGAACCGTCCCGCAGCCGACCGTGGCTGCACCGAGCAACCCGCTGGAGGAGACCCTTGCCAATGTCGCCGCCATGCGCGAGGC
>JAFTAC010000585.1 GCA_017458805.1 Victivallales bacterium
CTAGCTGTTGGTACGGAGAATGATGCAGAGATAGTGGCGCGTCTTTACGAGAAGCAGGGGATTGATGCCTTCGGGCAGTTGAACGGACCGTTCGTGCTGGCGTTATTTGATGGAAGGCAGCTGGTTATGGCACGTGACCAGGTGGGGCAGGGCTTCCTCTTTTTCAAGCAAGATGGCGACTGCATCCGCTTTTCCGAGGAACTTCGGGAACTGAATGGAGACTGTGAAAGGGACTATCAGGCTCTGGCGGACTATTTGTCGCTGGGGTACATTCCTGCGCCACGCACTGCATGGAAGGGCGTTTCCAAGCTTCGCGCGGGAACAGCCGTTCTCTTCAAGGACGGAGAGTTTTCGGAGCAGACGTATTGGACGCCTGCATTTGACACAAAGAACACTCCGCATAGTTTTGATGAGGCCTGTGAGGAAGGCAAGCAACTGATACTCAACGCAATCCAACGCTGTACTGGCATAGATTCAGATTTGGGAGTCTTGTTGTCTGGCGGGATTGATTCCACGCTGATGCTGGAGTTGACTACCGAAGCCACGTCGCATGCCCCAAAGGCCTTCACAGTGGGGTTTTCGCACCCGCGGTATGATGAGCGCGCCCTGGCTTCGCTTGTGGCTGGCGCAGTTGGCGCGGAGCATATCACACAACAGGTCGAACCATCTGCATACCAAGAGTTTTCAAAGATACAGTTGGCGGCTGGCGAGCCGTTTGCGGATTCCTCGCTGCTGCCCGATCTCTGCGCGATGAAATTGGCCTCGCAGCACTGCAAGACCGTGCTGATGGGGGATGGCGGGGACGAACTGTTCGGCGGATACCGCCGCTACCGCCTTATGGCGATGCGGGCAACCATGGGGGAGGGGCTGGCGCGTCTGGGTGGCAAAACGGCCTCCGTTTTGGCGAGTTTCCTCCCCAATGCATCGGAAGGCCGCACGTCGCTATCGAGTTTTGGACGTGTTGCCAAGGCGTTCAGCCTGCCACCCGTCCCATGCTATGCCAGTTTCCAGGAGCTTTTCTCGCCTGATGAAGTAAAGCGAATGGCCCCCGAGTTGGCAGCGAAAACGGAGTCCTACCATGTGCGGTGGAAGGAGATATACGACCGCTGTGGAGGCGTAGAGGGTGTCAACTTGATTGACTTGCTGACCTATCTGCCCGACGACGGCTGCCGCAAGGAGGGCCTGGCCGCATCGGCGGTCGGCATGACGGCATTTTCACCCCTGCTGGACATGGATGTCGTGCGTTTCGCTTTGAAACTGCCGCTTGACTACAAGCTGAACCTGCGCCAGGGGAAGCTGATACTGCGCAGGCTGGGCGAGAAAAAGTTGCCATCGGAAATCTACAGCCAGGCAAAACGGGGCTTTGGGATGCCTGTTGCCGCCTGGCTGCGGAATGAACTGAAGGATGTCGTGCAGGAACTGCCCCAAAAGCTGCAATCATTTGGCTTCTTCGACCAGAAGGCACTGGAAGCTCTTGTGGCAGAGCACCTTTCTGGAAAGTGTGACAACGGGGCGAAGCTCTGGGCACTCCTTGCGATGTGTGGGTATTGATTGGATTATGATGCAAGATGCGACAAAAGAAGATTTTGGTAATTCCATAGAGAAAACTCGTGCGGCAGAAGACGTGCTTCTTCCGCAACCCATTCCACAGGCGGAATATATGTATGGCTGCACACCGACCGCCGTGGCCATGCTGCTGGGGTACTATGACCTGTTTGGCTACAGGGACAGGGACTTTTCCAACCTGATTGACGGTGATGTCCAGTTGAATGAGCGTGGCACCGACGGAGACGCCTACAATATGAACGCCTTCGACACCACCCTTGGCAGGACCATCGCCACAGAAGACTACGTTTGGCGATTCTACGAGCGCGACGGGGCCGAGACCACGCCTGAACAGGAACTGGAGTATTCCTTCACCGAAAACGGCAACGAGGTGGACATTTCCGTCTGGAACTGCCTGGCGGACTACCTGGGGACGGGGCAGTATTGGCGCGGCATGTCCAATCGGGCAACGCGTCTGGCTTACACGACTTTGGAGGAACTCTCCCTTACCACTCGAATGGCAACCATGACAGGAGATGGATATACAAGGGAAGTCGAAGAAAAGTTCCTCTCGTTTCTGTACGGACTTCAGCTCTATGTCCAGTCCAGGGGCTATTCTTTAGACTATGAGGTCACTGGTTCCTATCAGGTTGACGTCAATCATGGGAATTTCACTTTTGCGGATTACAAGGCGGAAATCGACGCAGGGCGTCCCGTTCTTGTCAGCATCACTGGGCATACGATGGTCGGGTATGGCTACAATGATGAGACCCAGGAGATTATCTTCGATAACATGTACCGTTCAGACTGCCGCATGACATGGGGCGGGAGCTACTTTTATTCGGGGATGGAGCGAGAGCTGGTGGGCATCACCACCATCGGCCTTGTCTATGGCGACCTGAACTGCGACCTGTCCGTGGACAACAGTACCAACAACGGCATTATTGTCTCCAACAAGACGGGTGCGACAGCCGACGCGGATTATCTGGTGGCAAATGACAAGCTGTTCGTGAACTTCTCAGTCAAGAATGAGGGAAGTGAAGGCTGCGGTCCCTTTGATGTGTCGGTATATCTGGATGGCGAACTGGTCAAGTCACTTGCCGTTGACAGCCTGAACGCAGGAGAGCGTTTTTCTTTCCGCAACGAGTCGCTTGACACTCTGGCGGCTGGCACCCATGTTCTGAAGGTCGTGGTCGATGACGGGAATCTTGTCCAGGAGATTTCAGGCCTCAACAACTCTCTGGAGAAGAAGGTCTTTGTTTTTGCCAAGACACCGACGGTCATCAGCACCTCGACGACCATTGGTGTTGGGAAGAGCCTTGACAACCTGTTTATGAAGCCTGTCAACAACAGAGTGACGCTTGACGTCAAGGGGGGGCGGGTCTCCAATGGCATCGTGCAAGGCAAAGTACTGGACTATAACCCTGCCACGGGGCAATACAGTGGCTATTTTGCCAATGTTCAAACCTCTGGTGGAGGTGTCGCCACGGATCTCCAAATCTATGAGTTTGGAACGCTGGTCATAGGAAACGGTGGTCTTGCGGAAAACGTCGATGTCTATGAGTTGGGGGAGGTTGTGCTTCAGGATGGCGGCGTCTGGCGTGGAGGCAGGATTGAGAGCGGCGGAATGCTTACGCTGGAAGGCGGGACGGTCAAGGAGCTGGAAATCCTTCACGATGTGACGATTGTCACCAATGCAGGACTTTTCTCCGATACGTTTGTCGAAGGTTCACTGTGGCTTCAGGGGGAAAGCGCGGGAGAGAACATCACCGTCGGGAAGGGCGGCACGGTCACTGCCGTCAACGGACGCCACATAGAGGGGGCAGTGGTCACTGCGGGCGGTTTGCTGGATTTGAGAACCTCTTCGACCGTCACCAATCTGCGCGTTGAGAACGGGGCCGATGTCAAGTGCAGCTATTCCATAAGACTGCTAGGCGAATTGACGCTGGCTGGCACGCTGGGCACGCTGGGCACGTTCATAGGCGACTGCGTCTCCGAAGTGGATGAGTTTGTTTTTATTGTGACGGAGGATGAAGGGTATGGCTCCCTTCAATTCTACGATGGTGGTTTTGCGGCAAATGCCGTCATCACCATCGACATGGAGAATGTTGAAGGCGACTTTGCACTGGCGTATGGCAGGCTGGCGAATCTTTCCTCTGCCACCATCACTGTGAAACGTGGCGGAGAGGCTAGGCAGCTTGGCTATAAAGACAAGAAGGTATGGTCGGATGGCAACAGGGTCTCTTTGGAGGCGGATGGCAATTCGTGGATGCTGCGAGTGGTGCCGTGTCTCTCCAACGTGACAGTGGCCGGGCCGACTACTCAGGCTCGTATCTCCGTCTCTTTCAACTGCGTAGAGGAGATGACGGAACGCTTCTACTCCTGGAACGGCGGTGAGTGGACCGCTTTTACCGGAGAGAGGCTGTTCTTTACGGAAAACGGTACCATCCAGTTGAAACTGCTTGATGAGGAGGGAGGTGCCGTGATGAGCGACCTCTATGAGCTAGATGGTTTTAACATCCTCTTGACTGGCCTGGAGCAGGTTGCGCCCGAAAGCGGCACGGCCAATGCCCTGCTGTCGTGGGAGACGGAGGCCGCCTGGGTGGATTTGTGCGACCTGGCACTTTCCCTTGATGGCAAGCAGCTTTTGCTCGAAGGGCTTTCGGATTGGAATGTCGAGCTCCATGCACCATCCGTCCGTGAAGCCACCTGGAGGGTGAAACCCGTCCAGTCGGACATCTGGACGGAGGCGGAACAGCCCATTCAGACAGAGATGCCGCCGCAGGAGCCGCAGCAGTTCCAGGCAGAGGAGAATGGCCGTTGTGACGTGATGCTTGCGAGGGCGAATGGCCTCTGGCAGGCAGGCTTTGTGGCCCATTACGTCGGCGTCGAGACCTTGAAAGGCACTGTGAAAAATGTTTCTCTTGCTGGCATGAACCGCATCAACGACGCCTTCTGGGGTTCAACGGATGCCACACGCCTGTATCTGACGGACGATGCCAACGGCGATGCCCTTTTTGTGGAGGATTTATATTCAGAACAGCCTGTCGAATGGGAAGTTCCGCAGTCGCGCATCATCGCGTTGGATGAGGTTTTCGCAGGTGCAGGCAATGATGTGGTTGATTTGACCAGCGAGGTTTTCCTGTACGGTGACACCGTCACCGTCCATGGTGGTGATGGCAATGACTTTCTCTGGGGCGGCAGCGGGAGCAATCTGCTGTTCGGCGACGAAGGTGATGACCAACTGGTCGGGGCCTCTGGCGATGACCTTCTGGCTGGTGGCACGGGCGACGACATTATTTATGGTGGTGGTGGCGACGACCTTGTTGCCTTCTGCGCAGACTGGGGAACAGACGAGGTGGTACAGCAGCCTGGCGGCACCATCAAACTCTGGTTCGAGAGCGGCAGCCTGGATAA
>JAFTAC010000586.1 GCA_017458805.1 Victivallales bacterium
AATCTGTGTAATCTGTGGTTAAGTAATTACCCTTGTGGAGAACATAGCATTTATTTATCAACACGCTCTGCATTTTCAGTGCGCTCCTTTAGAGCGCGCGCATTAGTTATGGGTGTTTTCCGTGCCCTGCGCAGGTACACCCATCTTACCACAGCAATCCCAGTTGCTGCACGGCCCCCATGGCTGTGGGGACTGTGACGGTGGCGAGGTGCTGCATGTCAAGCACGGCGATGTCACTGTCGGAGGGGGTTGCGGCCAGGCGCAGGACGACGGAGCCGCTGAGCACCTGGAGTTCCTGCGGGAAGGCTGCTGGGAGGAAGGCCTCATAGACGCCTGCCAGCATCTCGTCGGAGGAGTCATCGACCAAGCGGTTGTAGGCGAACAGCAGGGCCTCGGCGACGTTTTGCGGACCATATAGCACCGTATGGGGGCCAGCGTAGCCGTATTCGATGGCGGCGAGGTTGCCAGGCGTGTTGGCATAGCCGTGCGGGAAGACCATCGGGCTGGCGAAACGGCTGCCCTTTTCCAGGAACTGCTGATAAAAGGTGAAGGCGGATTTGGCGGAACCATAGCAGGTTGCGCTGGCGATGCCCCGCCTTGGGTCAATGCCGTTCCGCTCCACGCCTTCCAATGCCATTGAGCAGGCTGCCAAGAAGTAGGCGCCGCCTGGGTCGAGGTAGCCTTTCACAGAGCTCAAATATGGCTTCGGGTTGAAGGTCGCCAGCTTCTCGTTGCACCCCTCTGCATACTCCGTCCAGGCAGGGTTCTTGAGCAAGGCGGCTCCGCTGCCGATGTTTTCAGGCAGCACCCACGCCATGTTGCGCACGAAGAGCTTGCCATCAAGCGGAATGCTCTGCGAGGGGCCTGCGTTTTCGACACCAATAACCGTGGCGGCGTTGTTTCCGCCGATGCCAGCGGAATTCGTCAGAGTACAGCGGAATTGAGCCATCTCCGCCCTGCCCCTGGTGACCTTCAGCGGCATGCACTTGGGGTCGGGCTCGTTCAGGTTAACAATGGGTAGTGAGACGCCTTTGCGCATGGCAAGCACTGAGATGATGACCTCCGCAAGACCAGCGGCCCCCAGCAGGTGCCCCAACTGTGACTTGTAGGCGGAGACAGTCACCTCTGATGCGCGTTCCCCCAGCAGATTGCGGATGGCGGCGGACTCCGTCTCGTCGTTTGCGTGCGTGCTGGTGGCATGGGCGCAAACGTGGTCAACGGAAGCTGCGTCAAGCCCCGCCGATTTCAGCGCGGCTTCCATAACAAGGCGCGAGCCCTCGGCCTCGGGGCGAGGGGCTGTGAGGTGGAAGGCGTTGTTGCCTGTGGCGGCGCCGTTTAACCAGGCGAATGATGCACAAGACGGAGCTTGTGCATCTCCATGCCGCGCTTCTCCATGCCGCTCCAGCAGGATGGCGGCGGCGCCTTCGCTGAAGATGGTGCCAGAGCGTTTTGCGTCAAAGGGGCGCATGGTCTCCAGCGTGATGGTCTTCAGGTTGCTGAGGCCGCACCAGCTGTAGTCGGTGAGGGTGTCGTAGGCCACTGCGAGCACGCTGTCGGCGCGTCCAGTGGCAAGCAGGTCCGAGGCGGCGGCAACGGCGGCGGCGCCAGAGGCGCAGGACATGGAGAGCTGGATGGCGGGGCCGCCGCAGCCCAGGGCCTTCGCGATGCGCTTCACATAGTCATTGGCAGGGGCGAAGGTGAATGTGTCAATCTCCTGCGTGTCCTTCCGTTCCTGCCAGCACCACTGAAGGGTCTCCATTGGACCGAAATTGGTGGCAAGGACAAGGGCGCGGCGGCTGTCCAACGGCAGTTCTTCAGCGGTGAGAGGCTGCCCTAGTGCCTGAAGCCCCGCATGGCGCACGATGGCAAGAGCGCGGTCCTCGTCCTCGAAAAGCTCCGCCAGGCGGTCGTTGTCCTCGGGGCGCAGCTGTCCTGCACTCTTTTGCGCGTATGGCTCCGCCTCGAAGGTATAGATGTCCCTGAAGGCGGTTTCACCCATGCACATACGGTTGAAGACGGCCTCTGGCGAATTGCCAAGGCCGCAGATCAATCCCATTCCTGTGATGCTGTATCCCATCTTTGTATTTAGGTTTTGTGGTGGAGCTGGTGTGGCATGCATTTTGCCTATGGCGCCCATGTGCGCGCACACGACGATGGCAGGCATGCGCCCTGTGGTTTCCATGTGCGCGCGCTGCGCGCACCCGCTGGGGGCGGGG
>JAFTAC010000064.1 GCA_017458805.1 Victivallales bacterium
CCTCGTTGGCGATGTCCATCAGAATCTGCGTGCGTTCGCGAGCCTGGGCATTCTCATAGACGACGTTCAGGTTGTCGGCTGGGTGGTCGATGTCCTTGAAATGCTGCAGGACGGACTCGCGGATGCTGATTTCGCGCAGTTCCGTGCCTAGGGCAGTGGCGAGGCCGACGGCGTTGTTTTTGGTGCGTCCCGAGGTGCCCATGCCAGGCATCGTGATGGCCAGGATTGCGTCGTGTTTCAGGCCAAGGAGGTCGCATGCGTTGGCACAGGTGACCAGTGCCAGCGTGGAGTCCAGACCACCAGAAAGGCCGATGACGAGGCGTTTGGAGCGGCTTGCCTCCATGCGCCTCGTAAGGGCGGTGGCGGTGATGGCGAGAAGATTGTCGAAATAGGCGGCTCTTTCCCGCTCATCCTCTGGAACAAAGGGATTCTGTGGCAGATGGAGGTATTTAGGTTCGGAGACGGTTTTCAGATACTCATGCAACCCCATCCCGCTTTGGTTTTCAGCGTGGAATTGGACAGCGGTGCGTTCGGCGTCAAGCCAGCGTGGAATGAAATCGAAGTAGGTGATGTGCGTCTCGAAGGAGAAACGCTTTGACTCCGCAACGACAGTGCCGTCCACGGCGGCCACCGCATAGCCCGCGAAAACGCCATCTGCTGTGGATTCGCCAGGCCCTGCGCCAACGGAGACGTATGCGCACTTCAGGCGTGTACTCTGCGCACGAACCTGCAATTTGCGTCGGCGCCAGGTGTCGCCCGTCTCCATTTCCGCCATAGGATTGATGATGAGCTGTGCAGCATGGGTGGCCAACGAGGTGGCGGGCGGGTTAGGAACGTCCGCTTCCGAGCCGATTTCAATGCCGATGGCGAAATTGTCTTGAGTACTCCAGTTATTTGATGCAAAGTATTCTTGGTTTTGGAGCAGCGAGTATGGTTCTCCTTCTATGATAATATCGGGGGAGAGGGCATCTTTTGCCTGCGAGGAAAGCGGCGTGAAGAGCAATTTCTCCTTGGCGTTGGAGAGATGCGTCTTGCCGATGAAGGGCCCGATTTTGCCGTTTTGGACGATGGTCGCGCAGTTGTAGAGGTTGGAGCCTGAACGGACGGGCAGCCCGACGATTAGGGCTGCATTTTTGCCCTCGGTGCCTTGGCGAATTTGGGCAAGGGCTTTTCTTGCAGCTTGAAGCAGGGCATTTTGGCGGAAGAGGTCGCCGCAGCTGCTTCCAGTAAGGGATAGTTCTGGCGTGACGACAATGGAGGCTCCTTCTGCGACCGCCTGGTTATAGGCGGCGAGTATCTCCTCCGCATTGGCGGCTGGATTTCCAAGGTGCAGTCGAGGTACCACGGCTGCAATTCTGTATAAACCTTCGATGGGCATGGTATTCTCCTGTAGTTATACCGCGCACTCTAAGTTATGCCGCGCACTCTAAAGGAGCGCGCGGTCAGGACGATAGATGGAAGTAGCAAGACTCTCCACGGCCAAACTACCGCAGTGCTACCACCTGTTCTGTGCCCTGCGCTTCAGCGTAGGGAGATGGTAGTGTAGCAAAAATGAGGCTGTTGCAAAACTGTAGCCAGGGTCTTTGACCCTGTAGGAAGATTCATCTTTTTCCGCGTGAAAAGCACGCGGAAAAAGATGTTTTCATGAAGTTTTGCAACAGCCCCTTTTCGCATTAGCCGTCAAGCAACGGCGTGTGGAGAGGATGGCTTATTCTTCGCCAGCGAGCCAGCGAACCATGCGCTTGACTTTAAGGCCAGGGGCCGCCTTCTCCAGGCAGGGGTTGGTGTCGAGAAGCCAGGGCTGCTTCATCAGGCAGACGGTGGTGTACCACTTGCTCAGCTTGCCCATGACAATGCCCTGCTTGATTTTGTCGGGCTTGTCGGCAGGAGCCTGAGCCATGGCGATCTCGCGTTCCTTGTCGAGCTTCTCTGCAGGGATGTCGGAGACATCGATGTATTCGGGGCTGTAGGCGGTGATGTGCATGCAGATGGACTTGACCAGCTCGTCGGCCTTGGGGCCAGCGACTTCGACGAGAACGCCGAAGGGATTGCCAGTGTGGATGTAGTAGCCCAGGGTGTCGTTGCTGACCCAGCGGATGGCGCGGCGGACAATCATGTTCTCCTTGATCTTCGCGATGAGGACCTTGAGGTCTTCTTCGGTCTCTTTGGCGAGCTTGGCGGAGATGTCGCCTTCCTCGGCGTACTTGATGGCGATGTCACAGAGCTGTGCGCCGAACGCCTTGAACTCGGCGGTCTTGGCGACGAAGTCGGTCTCGCAGAGCAGCTCGATGAGGACGGCGGCGTTGCCTTCGACCTTTCCGAAGATGAGGCCCTGTTTGGCGGCGCGGCCCTGCTTCTCCTCGGCCTTCATGATGCCGACCTTGCGGAGGTGCTCGATGGCGGCCTCGATGTCACCGTCACAGGCGACGAGGGCCTTCTTGCATTCCATCATGCCGACATTGGTTCTGGCGCGGAGGTCATTCACTAGTTTAGCGGTAATCTGCATATCTGTAATTCCTTGTATATTTGTGACTTGATGACTAGACCCGACAGGGGATTACTTCTCGTCCTTGTCCTCTTCCTTCTCGGGAACGGCCTCGAATTCAGCCTGCTCGGCGGCTTTGGCTTCCTTCTTGTTGCTGATGGCAAGCCCTTCCTGGATGGCTTCGAAAATGGTGTCCATAACGACCTTGATGGCCTTTAGAGCATCGTCGTTGCCGGGGATGACGTATTCGACGTTGTCGGGGTTGCAGTTGGAATCGACGATGGCGACCACGGGGATACCCAGTTTGGCAGCTTCCTGCACGGCGATATGCTCGCGCATGACATCAACCACCACGAGTGCGGCGGGCAGACCCTTGAGGTTGCGGATGCCGCCCAGGGCGGTCTGCAGCTTGGTGAGCTCGCGCTTGAGGCCCGCGACTTCCTTCTTGGGCAGGTTTTCCAGAGAACCGTCTTCTTCCTGCTTCTCCAGCTTCTTCATGAACTCGACGCGGGTCTTCACCACCTGGTTGTTGGTGAGGGTGCCGCCGAGCCAGCGGTCGCACATGTAGGGCATGTCCAGCTTTTCAGCGATTTCGCGGACGCATTCCTGGGCCTGGCGCTTGGCGCCGACGAAGAGAATCTGCTTGCCGTCTGCAGCGAGCTGGTTCAGGTATTCACAAGCGGCAGCGAGCTGGCGCATGGTGACGGTGAGGTCAAAGATGGTAATGCCATTGCGAACTCCGTAGATGTAGGGTTTCATCTTGGGGTTCCATTTCTTGGTCTTGTGTCCGAAATGAACGCCTGCGTTCATCAGGTCGAGGATGGTCGTGGTTGCCACTTGTGTGCTTCCTTCTTCTTTTTGCCGTATTTTGCCATTCTGCCAACTATCTCCCAACAGAAATCGAAATACCGCTTGGGTTGTATGTAAGGACACGGCGCGGGAGTGTGCCGTGGTTTTAAAGATTTATAATATACCTCAATATCCGCTTTTGACAAGTCGTTTTGCTTGTTTTTGCGTATTTGGAGCGAACTTTTGTCATTTGATTTGTGTTTTTGAGATAATTAGGGTGCAAAACAATAGAGGAGGGCTGCAACACTGGCGGCAATTATAAAACGTGAGCAGTTGTCCTTGCAGAAAAAAGTGAACCTTATTGTCTTTTTCTCGGGTAAGGTAATGTAATAATAGGGAGAATGGAGTATATTATATAGTTGTAAAGAATGGATAATCAATCACGAATCATCAGAATGGAGACAGTTTGATGAAGGAATACGAGTTTACATTTCCCTCGCAGGGGCCGTTGCCTGCGTTTAAGAAGGAGATAACGTGCCTGGTGGTGGAGCCTGACGAGGTGTCGGCTAAGACAGGTGTGATGCTCTGCGTGCATGGGTGGGGGAATCCACGTACCCAGACGCTTGAGCAGATGCGATATGCGGCGGAGACGTTCGGTATCCTCTCCGTCTCGCCTGAATACCGCATGAGCGGTTTTGACTACGACCCCGTGAAGGGGAGCGGCTGGTACCAGCCATACGATTTGAGCTATCGCCAGACCTTCGACTGCATTCAGGCGCTTCGCGCGCTTCTGGAACGCTACCCTGCAGTGGACCGCCAGCGCATGTACGCATACGGAACGAGCCAAGGCGGGATGATCGTGCTTCTGGCCGCCATCTGGGCTCCGTCGCTCTTCGCCGCCATCTACACGGCCAGCGCCATGACGCGCCTTCCCAAAGCCAACGAGGCTCTTGCTTACGGGGCGGGACGCGAGTTCACGGCGGATGAGCGGCGCCTGAAGGATGTCCCTGCCAATGCAGAGCGTCTGACAACGCCTGTGTTTTTGGAACATGGCACGGCAGACGAGACGGTTCCATGCCCGCAGCACGCCCTGCGCTTGAAGGCGGCGATGGAGGCGGCGGGGCATCCGCTGGTGGAGTGCAACCTCTACGAGGGAGGCAGCCACTCGCTCTCCCCCGTCACGAACCGCCTGGAGACCTTCAAGACCACCGCACCACGCATGTTCAAGCTGAAGCGCAAGGGCAAGGACTCCTTTGCAAAGGGCGAGAAGGTGGAGATTCCCACGGGGCGCAAGACGCTGCGCATCGACTGGAGCCGCCCCGTCGGTGATGCGGAGCTCTACCGCTGGGAGTAGATGGCTTCTAGGGGCTTAGGACTTCTAGGGTAGGTTTTCTAGGGTAGGTCTTCTAGGTTTAGGTCCTCTAAGTTCTCTAGGTTCTCTAGGGCTTAGGTCTTCTAGGGTAGGTCCTCTTAGGGCTTAGGTCTTCTAGGGGGCTCTAGGAGAACTGGTTGGAAGTTGAAACATAAGGCTAAGGAACAAACATGACACTGATTACCGTCATAGGCCGCGGGCATTCGGGCACGCGGGCGATTTCACAGACATTGGCAAACAGCGGCGTCTATATGGGCGAACCCCTGAACAATTCATGGGACTTGATTCCCGCAGAGGAGATGTACGATGCTTGTCGTATCTTCGCAAAATACGTTGATTGGACGCCTGGCTGGGGCGTCTCGCCCACAGGACTTGAAGGCCGTTCTTTCAACTGGTCGTGGAAACGCGCCCTGGAGTGCGAGATACCCGAGGCCTTCAAACGGCGCCTCTTTTCCTTCCTTCACACGGTGCTGGAGAGCAAGGCGGAGCTGAAAGGATGGAAGATTCCCGAGACCACCCTTTGCTTCCCCTGGATATCGCGTCTTTTCCCCGACGCGAAGTACATCTTCTGGATACGCAACCCGAGGGACTGCATCGTCGGCTCCCATGTGACCGACGACCTCAACACCTTCGGCATCCCATACGACCGCATCTACAGCCAGCGCGGGAAGCGCGCATTGTCATGGCTCTACCAGTACAACCTCGTGCAAAGCACGCCAAAACCGAAAAACTGGATTGAGGTGCGTCTGGAGGATTTTGTGCTGAAGCAGGAGGAGACGCTGAAGCGGCTGGAGGAGTTTCTGGGCATCCCGCTTGTGAGAATCCCCGTCAAGCCCGAGGTTATCGGACGCTGGATTGCGGACGAGGAGGCGACGGATGAGGATCCCAACTACTTCCCCTTCCTGGAACCTGCCATGCGCGAGTACGGCTATGAGGTGCCGAAAACCTACAAGACCGCCTTCCACTTCAAGAAGGAGGTCAACTACGATGAGGCGAAGATGCCTGCTGTCGAGCTGCCCGACATTTTGACCTTCAAAGACGGCAGCAAGGTGACGGAGGCCGCGCAGTGGCCTGCCAGGCGCAAGGAGATTCTGGATCTGCTCTCCGACCAGGAGTACGGCTTCATGCCGCAGGGCAGGGCGGATGTGAAGGCTGAACTGCGCGAAAGCGGCAGCGCATTCGGTGGCAAGGCCATCCGCGAGCAGGTGCGCCTGACATTGAGCCGCGACACGGGGGACGGTGTGAAGTCCAGCAAAGTCGATGTGCTCATCTACCGCCCAGCGAAGGCGCAGGGCAAGGTGCCCGCATTTGTGGGACTGAACTTCTATGGTAACCATATCGTCGCGAAGGACGAGGCCATTTTCCTGCCCGACTGCTGGCTTTCCAACAGCGACAAATACAGCGTGAAGAACGGCGTGCCCTCTGAGGCTGGGCGTGGCGTCTATAGCGACGGCTGGTCGCCCGAGCTGATTGTTGATAATGGGTTTGCCCTTGTGACCGCGTGCTACAACGAGCTTGACCCTGACTACCCAGACTGCTTCCACAACGGCGTGCATCCGCTCTACCAGGACGCGGAGTGGACCAAGCCAGCACCCAACGAGTGGGCGACTATCGGCGCTTGGGCATGGGGCTTGAGCCGCATTTTGGACTATCTGGAGACCACCAGCTGGGTGAACCCGAAGCAGGTCTCCGTCATTGGGCACTCGCGCTTGGGCAAGACCGCCCTCTGGGCAGGAGCCAACGATGAGCGCTTCGCCATCGCCTACTCCGTGCAGTCGGGCTGCGGTGGCGCGGCGCTGTCGAAGCGGTGCATCGGCGAGACGGTGGATGTCATCACCAACGCCTTCCCGCACTGGTTCTGCCAGAACTTCAGGCAGTATGCCAATGCGGAGGCGACACTGCCCTTCGATCAGCACTTCCTGCTGGCGCTCATGGCTCCGCGCCACGTCTATGTCTCCAGCGCAAGCGAAGATCACTGGGCCGACCCGAAGGGCGAGTTCCTCGCACTGGCGGCGGCAGACAAGGCATTCAACCTCGTGGGGCTGCCTGGTCTGGGGACGGACAAGATGCCCGAGCCAGAGGATGCCGTTGGCGCATCCAACGGCTACCACATCCACAGCGGTCCCCACGCGGTCTTCGCCGTCGATTGGGAACGCTATATCGCCTTCGCAAAACGCCAGTTCGGAATGGAGTAGTTGCCCTCGCTTGGGCCGCAGGTGCCTCCCCGCGCCGCTGCGCTTGGCGCAG
>JAFTAC010000587.1 GCA_017458805.1 Victivallales bacterium
CGCGTAAACGCGGCTGAAAACGGGATATTTACGCGGCTGAAAACGGGATATTTATGGGGTACGGCAAAAATGAACCGCGAAGTGCCGCTTTAGCGGCACTTCGCATCTGTGTAATCTGTATAATCTGTGGTTTAACAACTACCCTTATGGGGAACAGAGCTTAGTTGAAAAGATTTCTAGAGCTTCTACTATCAATCACCCACCCTTTCCAGGAGGAATCCATGAAAAAACTGGCTGCAGTGTTGTTGTTTGTGATGCTGATGATTCATGCAACGACCGTCAAGGACGTGCTCTACGTAAGTTCGGAGCTGAAGGAGGTCGATGTCAGCCAGGTTGATTGGAGCCCCTGGGGCGAAGGCTTCGTGATGACGGACGAGGGGCCGATGTGCGACAACGGCGACAACAAGTTGCTAATCAAGGGCGTCGGCAAGAAAATCATCCTCAACCAGAAGGTGCCGCTTCCGCTGAAGGTCACGGCGGAAAGCAAGGCGGAGAACGCCAGCTATACCAACTCGTCAGGCTACTCCCTCTACCTGGACGTCTATTACACGGACGGCTCCGCACTCTACGGCCAGAAGGCCGAATTCACAGGCGGGACGCATGACTGGGAGCAGAAGGTGGTCCAAGTCAACCCGAGCAGCCCCATCCGCGAGGTGAACTGCTGGCTGCTTTTCAGAAAGAATTCGGGCAAGGCCTGGTTCAGGAACCTCCGTTTCTGGGAAGGCGAAAGCAACGCGGAGAACTACGCCTGCTTCGACAAGGTCGTCGTTACCAGCAACCCGCCCTACTCTGGCTGGATGCTGCGGGATGTCGCAAAGCACTCGAACTTCGAGAGTTTTGAGGACGGCAAGGTCTTGGGCATCTCCCTCAAGACCAGGTCCTTCAGCGAGAACGGCGCACAGTTCATCGAGGCGACCATCGCCAGCGACGGCAAGGCGGACCGAATCCTCCATCTGGTCTATTCCCAAGCCATGCAGGGCGCGTGGAAATGGGTCCCCTACTTCGAGAACCAGCCCCTTCCCCCAAAACTGCCCGAATACGGCATGACCAGCGACAGCGGCTGCTCCTTCGCCAACGGTTTCTCCCGCTTCCCCCTGGCTTGCGTCGCCAACGGCTCCGACGGCCAGGCCATCGGCATCGACATGAACCTTCCTGTCCACGGGCGCAACGGCTACAACGCCCTCTCCAACTCCCTCTTCGTCGGCTGGGACATCGCACTGACGCCCGAGAAGCCCACCGCCACCGTCAGGCTCTTCACCTTCGATTTCGATGCGTCCTGGGGGTTCCGCGCCGCCGTTGACAAGCTCTACCAGGTTTTCCCGAAGGCGTTTGAAGTCCGAGTCAAGAAGCAGGGGCTCTGGATGCCCTTCGCCCCCATCAGCAAAGTGGAGGGCTGGGAAGACTTCGGCTTCGCCATCAAGGAAGGCAACAACGAAGTCCCGTGGGACGATGAGCACGGCATCCAGACCTACCGCTACACGGAACCCACCACCTGGTGGATGACCATGAAGACCAAGGGCAGGCCCTCCACGATGGCGGAGTGCCTCCAGGAGGTTGACCGCCTGCTCAAGGAGGGCAAGGACGCCCACGCGAAATCCTTCGCCTCCAGCGTGATGCATGATGTTGACGGCAAGCCCGTCGGCCTCATCAAGGACACCCCCTGGTGCAACGGCATCGTCTGGAGCATGAACTCTGTCCCTGGCATCAAAGCCGACCACACCGACTACTCCGTCAAATGGAGCGAAGTGAAGGAGCAGCAATACGGCCCCAAGGCGAAAGGCGACCTGGAGGGCGAATACATCGACTCCAGCGAGTGCTACGTGACCCATTACATCGACACGCGCCGCGACCACTTCGCCTCATACGAGCTCCCGCTCACCTACGACAGTCGTACCCTCATGCCGGGCGCAACCAAGTACCACATCACCTACGAATACGTCAAGGGCATTGCGGACGACATCCACGCCATGGGCAAGACGATGATGGCCAACTCCACCCCGACCCGTGTCTGGTTCCTCGCCCCCATCCTGGACATCATGGGCACCGAAACCACCTGGAAGCAGGGCGGCAAGTGGGAACCGATGAGCACCAACGAGCTCTTCTACAGGCGCGTCTTCTGCGGCGGCAAGCCCTACTGCTTCCTCCAGAACACCGACTTCACACGCTTCTCCTACGAGAACTCGGAGAAGTATATGAAGCGCAGCCTCGCATACGGCATGTACCCCGGCTACTTCAGCCCCAACGCCTCGGGCAACCACTACTTCAAGAACCCGACCATCTACAACCGCGACAGGCCGCTCTTCAAGAAGTACGTCCCGCTCTGCAAACTCGTCGGAGAGGCTGGCTGGCAGCCCATCACGCTGGCACGCAGCTCGCAGCGTGAAATCGTCGTGGAAAGGTTCGGAAAAAGCTATTTCACCGTCTTCAACGACAATGCGAAGAGCGACCAGGCGGCCATCACCTTCGAGAAGGCCCCCGCCGCAGTCACCGACCTCGTCAACAACATCGCCATCACCCTGAACGGCAAGACCGCCACATTCCAGCACGCACCCGAAGACGTCGCCGTCCTGGATGTGAAGTACTAACTTGCTTGTCCTGTGCCCGCCGCGCAAGCGGCGGGAAGTCCCTTGTCCTATACCCGCCGCGCAAGCGGCGGGAAGCCCCCTGTCCTATACCCGACGCGCTTTTCGCGCAGCACACACAACTAGGAAAGCTATCATGCTACTCGTTCAAAGCAACCAATCCATCGGTTTTCTCAAGAAGCACAACCTGGGCATCGAGCTTGCCACCAACAAGGAGGAGGGCAAGATTGACTTGGAGGCATACGCGCCATTCGTCAAGACCGTCCACCTGCCCTACTCCGACGCCAACGGCTTCCTCAACCTCGGGGCCTTCGACGACGCCTGGCGGCGTGAATCCATCGACTGCATCAAGAAGGCCATCGACATGTCCGTGCGGTACAACGTCACCAAGGCCATTCTGCACCCCTGCTGCTTCCTTGAAAAGGAGCACCAGAAAGTCGGCGAATACAGCCGCATGATCGACGCCTTGCGCGAAATCATCGACTACGCCGCCAAGGCGAAGCTGGTCATCTGCCTGGAGAACCAGGTGCTTCGCAACCCCGACATCCGCGTCATCGTGGGCACCTCCGCCGCCGAATGGAGGCAGCTCCCCATCGACCTGGGGAAAAGCAACGTCTCCCTCTGCCTGGACACGAGCCACGCTTCCTCCGTCGCCGCCCATGCGGAGACGCCAGAAGCGCGCCTCCAGGCCCTCTGGGACTTCTTCAAGGAGCCCGACAACATCTGCCACTTCCACTGGTCGGACGCAAGGGTGCTCAACGGCGAGGCCAAGTACCAGGACATGCACCTTGTCCCAGGCACGGGCGACATCCCGCTGGAGTTCCACAAGGCCATCGCCAGACACCCCGGCTCGAAGCTCCTGGAGCAGAGAAGCCCCGAGGAGGCGTGCGCCGCAGGCCTTGCCTTCATTGCATCACTGACCAAGTAGTTCAAGCATTTATGAAAATTACCGCAGTCAAGACTTATTTGTGCAACTGCTTCCGCACAAACTGGGTTTTCGTGAAAATCGAGACGGACGCGGGGCTGCACGGCTGGGGCGAGGCCACCCTCGAATACAAGGAAAACACGGTTGCCGCCGCCATTCACGAGCTAGAGTACTACCTCATTGGGGCAGATCCCGCCAACATCGAGAAGTTCCGCCATGACTGCTACCGTGACGCCTACTGGCGTGGCGGCCCCGTGCTGATGAGCGCCCTCGCTGGCGTGGAGATGGCCCTGTGGGACATCAAGGGCAAGGCATTGAACGTGCCTGTCTATCAGCTACTTGGCGGCAAAGTGCGTGAAAGCGTGCCAATCTATGTGAACGGCTGGTTCGCCCCCGCCAAGACACCCGAAGAGTTTGCGGAGAAGGCGGTTGCCGTGCGAGACGCACATTTTTCAGGGTGCAAATGGGACCCCTTCGGCAAAGCATGGCTGCGCCTCGGCAAGCACGAGCTGGACAGCGCGATGGAGTGCATCCGCATGGTCTCCGATACGGTTGGAAACGATGTCAATCTGCTGATTGAGGGCCATGGACGGTTCGACATCCCCACGGCGGTCAAAATCGGGCAGCGTCTGGAGGAGTTCGACATCTTCTGGTTCGAGGAGCCCCTTCCCCCCGATGACCTCAACGGCCTGCGGGAGGTGAAGGAGCGCGTCAGAGTGCCGCTGGCCGCTGGCGAACGGCTCTACAACCGCTACGAATACCGCCAGTTCTTCGACCTGAACTGCACCGACTACATCCAGCCTGACATCTCCCACGCAGGCGGCATTATGGAAATGCGCTTCCTCGGGGCCGAGGCGGAGGCACGGCACATCGGCTTCTGCCCGCACAATCCTTCTGGACCAGTCGCCAATGCGGCTTCTCTCCAGCTGGCCGCATGCATCCCCAATTTCGTCGTTCTGGAGATGATGATGACCGATGTTCCGTGGCGTAGCGACATCTGCGATGAGGATTTGTGCGTGCTGGCCAACGGGGAGATGCGCATCCCTGACCGCCCAGGCCTGGGCATCGACCTGAACGAGGCGGAACTGCTTAAGCATCCCTTCCAGCCAATCCAACTGCGCCATTATCGCGGCGACCTGACCAACATCCGCCCCGTGGACGCGATAATATACTACAAGATGGAGAATTAGCGATATGAATCGCTTCAACGGGAAAATCGTGCTGGTGACAGGTGGCAGCCGCAATACGGGGCTGTCCATCGTCAAGAAGTTTGTCGATGAGGGAGCCAGAGTCTTTATGTGTGGCTCCACACCCGAATCCACTGCGAAAGGCGCAGGAGTTCTTGCGTCATGGGGATGTGCAGACGTGCGCAGCATCCCCTGCGACATCTCAGACCTGGCACAGGTTAACCGCCTCTTCGATGTGATTGAAGCGGAGGCTGGCCATTTGGATATCCTTGTCAACAATGCCGCCCACCAGGGCATTGGAAAGCCCTTTCTGGAGATGTCGCCTGACTATGTGATGGAGGTCCTCGGCGTCAACGTCCGTGGCGGCTTCCAAGTCACCCAGCAGGCGGTAAAGCGCTTCTTCCTTAAGCAGGAGACGCGTGGAGTAGTGGTCTTCCTCTCCTCCAACACCGCCATGCGCGCCATCCGAAACCGAACCGCCTACTGTGCCAGCAAGGGTGCCATCAATTCGATGGTGAAGTCCCTTGCACTGGACCTCGGCCCGCTGGGCATCCGCGTCAACGCCTGTGCCCCAGGCTACATCTACACAGAACGCTGGGACACTCTTCCAGAGGCGACGAAACAGCGCCGCCGCCTCAACTGCCCGCTTCGCCACGAAGCCTCGGGCATGGACATCGCCAACGTCGTGGCCTTCCTCGCCAGCGACGACAGCGGCAACATGACTGGCGAAATCGTCACCTGCGACGCAGGCTGCTCCTGCCAGCACATGCCCGAAGACGTGGATTGCTGAAATAATGATGTACTTTTTTGCCTAATAGGGTAGTTTTAGCGGTTAGCGCACGGAACGGCCATGCATAGCCTATTTTGAGGCATTATCCATATACGGCATGGCCTGTTCTGCTGTCAGCGAATACAGTTCTTCCAGCTTTGCCAGGATTTCATCTTGTGAATAATGGAGTGAACGCATTGTAGAAATGCAACCAAGAATGTTTCCTCTAATTTTGCCTTCTCGCAGGCCTTCTAGCCAGCCATCTTGTCGACCTTTTTTCCAGCCTTCTTCCAGGCCTTCTTGCCAACCTTTCTTCCAGCCTTCATGCAAGCCTGTGTGCAAAGCTATTTGCTGCTCCTGGGTTATTCCATGTTGGATGTAGAATTCAGTCATCTGCTTGTATTTTTCAGCTAGGTTTATGCCCATTTCGGTATTCTCCTCTGTTGGATGATTAAAGTTGGTGTTGCTTATTGATTCAATCAGCGATTCAGTGCTTGAGTTGGTGATATCGCTGAAAACAAGATCGCTCTGCATCTTGTTATTTTCCCGTGCCCGTACCTCTCTGTCCAATGTCATCGCGTCATAGAGCCAAGCTCGGGCTGGCATGGAATAGTCGATGTTGGTCTGTTCCTCGTTGAAGATTGAAAAAAATATCTTTAAAAAATCAGGAAAAAGGTAAAGAAAATGTGGCAAAAAACAATATATTATAGCAATAACAAATTTACAAGCTGTACGGAGTTAAGTCCAAGAAAAAAGCCAATGCTGGTATTCGACAACATATCTACCTTCGTCAAGGATGACTTGAAGAAAATGCTCACTCCAAGAGCAAAAGTCTCCATCGCGGCGGCCTGCTTCTCCATCTACGCCTTCCGTGAACTGAAGGCCCAGTTGTCGCAGCTGGATGAATTCCGTTTTCTTTTCACATCGCCAACATTCACGTCTGAAAACGAGCCTAAGGCCAAGCGAGAGTTCTACATTCCACGCCTTTCCAGGGAGCGCAGCATCTATGGCTCTGACTTCGAGCTGAAACTGCGAAATGAGCTAACCCAGAAGGCTATCGCCATCGAATGTGCCGAGTGGATACGCGCCAAAGCAACGTTCAAATCCAATGCCACGGGCAATGCCATACAGGGATTTCTGAACGTAGCTTCACCAACTGACAATCTTACCTATATGCCCCTCAACGGCTTTACGACCATCGACCTGGGCTGCGAGCGTGGAAACAATGCTTTCAACTTCGTCAGCAGGATTGATGCACCGCAGAGCCAGATGTTCCTAAATGCTTTCAACAGCCTTTGGAGCAATTCATCGCAGGTGCAGGATGTCACCGAAGCCGTTCTGGAAGGTATTACCGCTGCCTACAAGGAAAACTCCCCAGAGTTTCTGTATTTCATCACCCTCTACAACATTTTCAGCGAGTTTCTGGATGACATCTCTGAGGATGTGCTTCCCAATGAAGGCGTGGGTTTCCGCAACAGCCAGATATGGGAAAAACTCTACGATTTTCAGCGTGATGCGGTGTTGGCCATCATCAACAAATTGGAAAAATACAACGGCTGCATCCTGGCAGATAGCGTAGGGCTTGGCAAGACATTCTCCGCTCTTGGTGTCATCAAGTACTACGAAGACCGCAACAAGAACGTGCTCGTTCTCTGCCCCAAGAAACTGGCAGGCAACTGGAACACCTACAAGGGCAACTATGTGAACAACCCCATCGCGAGCGACCGTCTGCGCTACGATGTTCTTTTCCATACTGACCTTTCCCGCGAGAAGGGGGATTCCAATGGCATTGACCTGGCGCGTCTGCGCTGGGATACCTACGACCTCATCGTCATAGACGAATCGCACAACTTCAGGAACGGCGGACAGATCTATGGCGAGGACAAGCGCGAGAACCGCTACTTGCAACTGCTGAACAAGGCCATCAAACCTGGAGTGAAGACCAAGGTGCTGATGCTTTCCGCAACTCCCGTCAACAATCGCTTCACAGACCTGCGCAACCAACTTGCGCTTGCTTATGAAGGGATGCCAGAACTCTGGAGTGACAAACTGGAGACGGCACATTCCATCAACGAGATTTTCCGTCAGGCGCAGCGTGAGTTCAACACATGGAGCAAACTGCCCCCAGAGGAACGAACATTGGAGCAACTGCTCGCACGGTTGGACTTTGACTTCTTTGAATTACTTGATTCCGTAACCATTGCTCGTTCCCGCAAGCACATTGAAAAATACTACAACTCCGATGCCATCGGGAAGTTCCCCGACCGTCTGCCCCCCATCAGTCCACGGCCTTCGCTAACCGATTTGCCGTCAGCAATCAACTACACCGAAATCTATGAGCAGTTGCAGATGCTGTCGCTGATGGTCTATCTGCCCTCGAACTTCATCCTGGATTCACGACGGGCTAAATACGAAGAGAAATACGGGCGCAACATGGGCAATACAATCTTCAGCCAGCTCGACCGTGAAAAAGGAATCCAGCGGCTGACTGGCATTGGTTTATTAAAGCGTTTGGAGAGTTCCGTGTTCTCCTTCCGCCAGACTTTGGAGCGCATCCTCGCGTTGAACAAAACCACAATCCAATGCATTGACGACTACCGTGACGGGCATGGTGATTCCATCGAATATGATGAGATATCCAAAGATGTGCAGGAAATCGCGGAGGACGACGAAGATAGCCCCTTTACCGTGGGAAGAAAGGTCAAGATAGCCCTAGAAGACATGGATTATGTCTCTTGGCGGACATACCTCTCCAAGGATGTGGACACGCTTGAACTGCTCATCAGCATGGTTGGGGACATCACCCCCGTCCATGACAACAAACTACAAGCGCTGAAATCGCTCATAGACGGCAAAATCGCGCATCCCATCAATGGTAACAACCGCAAGGTCATCGTCTTCACCGCCTTTACCGATACAGCGAAATACCTCTACGAGAACCTCAACGGCTACATGAAGACAAGGCATCACCTGCATACAGCGATGATTTCAGGTTCGGGTGACGGCATGACCACGCTGCCAGGCAAGAAACCCGACATGAACACCATCCTAACGCTCTTCTCGCCTCTCTCCAAGGAGAAAAACCTGCTTTGTCCAGACAATCCACACAAGATAGACCTGCTTATTGCGACGGACTGCATATCCGAGGGCCAAAACCTCCAGGACTGCGATTATCTGGTCAACTACGACATCCATTGGAATCCTGTCCGCATCATCCAGCGTTTCGGGCGGATTGACCGCATTGGCAGCCGCAATGCATCCATCCAGATGGTCAATTTCTGGCCCGACTTGGAACTAGACGACTACATCAAGCTCAAAGCCCGCGTTGAGGCAAGAATGAAAATCACGGTGCTTACCGCCACTGGAGATGACAACATCATTGACTCCGAGGAGCGGGAACTGGAATACCGCAAACGGCAATTGGAACGCCTACAGAAGGAAGTTGTTGACCTGGAGGAGATGAACACAGGCATCAACATCCTTGACTTAGGACTGAACGAGTTTCGCTTGGATTTGCTGGATCATGTCAAGCACAGCGACGATTGCGAGAAGGCACCACACGGCCTCCATGCCGTCGTAAAGGCCACGCAGGATTGTCCTCCTGGCGTCATCTTCATTCTCAAAAACCTGAATCAAGGTGTGAATATCGACCGCCAGAATCGCATCCATCCCTTCTACATGGTCTATCTGAACCATGCAGGGGAGACAGTTGTCAACCATCTTGAGCCCAAACGGCTTCTGGACGAACTGCGCCTGCTTTGCAAGGGCTTCTCTGAACCGTTGATGGATTTGTGCCGCCCCTTCAACAAGGAGACAAAGGATGGCAAGAACATGAAGGCTTATTCCAAACTGCTTGGCGATGCCATCGCATCCATCGTCGCCAAAAAGGAAGAGAGCGACATCGACAGTCTCTTCTCCTTTGGCGAAACCAGCGCACTAGAGAACCCCATACGGGGACTTGACGACTTCGAGTTGATTTGCTTCTTCGTGATTCGTTAATGCACAGACCTTTTTGCCCACAAAACACACAAAATACACAAAAAATTATATAATGAACTGGACAGTACAGGAAGATTTCTTCAAGCAAGAGTGTTATGCAATACAGGGTACGGTATTTGAAGTATATCGTACTTTGGGATGTGGCTTTCTAGAAGCAGTCTATCAAGAGGCTATGGAATTGGAGCTAAACGCTCGGCAAATCCCCTTTGTGGCGCAGCAGGAATTGTGCCTGAACTACAAGGGAGTGCTTCTGCATCAAACCTATAAGCCCGACCTTATCTGCTTTGGAAAAATCATCATTGAACTGAAAGCC
>JAFTAC010000588.1 GCA_017458805.1 Victivallales bacterium
CCCTTGTATTCGAGGCACTCCGCCAGGGCGAGGCGCACAATCCAGGAGTTGCGCTTGTTATAGACGCCTTCGTAGTTGGTGCGGTTGCCGATGCGCGTGAACTCCAGGTAGAGGTCGTCAGGCAGCTCGGGGAAGGTCTGGTTGAGGAGGGGGACGGCGGTTTTGATGATATTCTGGCCTTCGGGGGTGGCGGCCATCTTGTCCCATACCTTGCGGTTGGAGGCGGGGACGCCGACGCCTTGGGGCTTTTCGGGCAGCATCTCCTCCAGCTCGCGGATGCGTTCTGGCGACAGGGCTGGGTAGCTGTTTGCTGCGGTTTGGGTTGTCGTTTTCATTGTTTTTTCCTCTTCTTCTGTAAGTTCTAGTATTTCAATGTCATCGATATCGACTTTAGCGAAGCTAGTTGAGTAGGAGTGTATCCAGAGGAAGATGGTACGTGCCTCTGGTGGCGCCTTGGTGATGAAGATGTTCTCCTTCCATTTGCGCGAGGGTTGAATGCTGTAAATGAGCTGGTTGCCGTGTTGCTCCGTGTTGATGGCCTTGCCCTGTTCGTTGACATAGCTCACATAGATACCGCAGCCGAAATTGTCTCCTCCACCGCGAATCCAGAAGCGGATGGCGTGCGACTTGCCAGGAGTGACACGGACGTTGATGCTGCGAACGTCGCTGCCAAGAACCACGTCTCTGTCTTCGATGCGCAGGCCGTATTTGCCGTTTCTGGCAGCTTCTTCGGTGACAGCAGCCAATTTGTTTCTTATATTCCAGTTGGCTCCTTCCGCTTCGAAATCGCCGTTTTTCAAGTCCAGTTTAGTCCAGGCAAAAAGGGAGGCGGCTACAAGGAGCAATGAACATGTAAGTCTTTTTGTCATCGTTGGTTCCTTTTTTGTTTGGTGTGAGGGGGAGGTAGTTATCGTTGCAAAACCAGTCGTCCGCTGTCGGGGTAAACCTCTTTGACGGTGACTTGGATGTGTTCGCCAGGCATGGGCTTGTCACGGGTGATGACGACTCCACGCTCGCAGTAGTAGTCCAGTTCGGCCAGCACCATGACTCCCTCGACCTTCATGACCGTGGCCCCCATCTTCTGGCCTATGCAGTTGCGCTTCAGGTACTCCAGCATCCAGTACTTGTTCGCCTCCTTCTCCAGGGCTTTGTTCAAGGAGGCGGTGCTTTCGACGTTGTTGAGCACCACGAACAGCTCTTCCTGCGTATAGGGGATGGGCTTGCCCAGGGCGTGGGCGGCCAGTTGGCGGTGCATCACCAGGTCTGCATAGCGGCGCAGCGGAGAACTGATTTGGATGTACAAGTCCAGGCCAAGGCCGAAATGCGGCTGTGGGTAGGTCGAGATGCGTGTGCGCTTCATCTTGCGCACCTGCTGGTCGAAGAAGTAGGGCTCGTACTTGTGGACGGAGGTGACGGGACCCGATGGCGGGTCCTGCACGCGGTAGATTACAGGGATTTCATAGCGCAGGGCGTATTTGGCGGCCAGGCTGTTGGCCAGTACCATGAATTCCGCCACCAGTCGATGCGAGGGGGAGTCCTGGTCCTCCGATTCCACGGAGACTTCGCCGTTCTTGACGCGCACGCGAAGCTCGGGGCGGTTCAGCACCACGGCCCCGTCCGATTCGCGGAATTCGCGCGAGTTGTCCGCAATGGCAAGCAGGCTTTTCAGGGCATCGGCAAGTTGGGAGTCCTCGGGGGAGGGTGCCTCTATAAGGGCATCAGCTTCAATGTAAGTCAAACGTCGTGTGACGGTTACAATGGCGGAACGGATGTTCCAGTCTAGGATTTCACCCTGCTCGGTCATGGTCATGGTGAAGGCAAGGGTAGGGCGCTGCTTGCCTTGGTTGAGGCTTGCCAGGTCACAGCTAAGGTGGTCAGGGAACATCTTGACCGTTGTGGTGGGGAGGTAGAGGGAGAGAGGACGTTCCTCCGCCGTCTCGTCCAGCGGGTCGCCTTTGGAGACATAGCAGGCTGGGTCTGCGATGTAAACCCCTACGATGTAGTTGTCTCCATCGCGTCGGCAGGAGAGTGCGTCGTCGATTTCACGCGTTTCTGCGTCGTCGATGCTGAAGACCAGCTCTTCTGTGACGAGAGTGCGGTCAGAGTGGTCGAACTCGTCCTTCAAGTTATCGGCGTACTCCATAACGCTTTTGGAGAAGGCGGAATGGATGCCGTTGGCAAGGAGGAACTCATCGGCCCCTTCGGGCATTCTTTGGGTCTTCTTGAGGAGTGCGATGGCATTGTCGCGGGCGTTCTTCTTGTCCATCACGACGGTTCTGGAGAGAAGATTGACAGCCTCGCTGTTGGTGCCGCAGAAAATGTAGTCAATGGTGTTGGCGATGAGGTTTTCGTATTCGGGGGGGACGGGGAATGGTTCCTCGCCTTTGTAGCCGATGGCCTCTGTTATCCATGCGATGGCCTTCTCGCGCTGCGCTGCACGCTCTGCCCGCATCTTCATGGTGTTGACGTATTCCTCGTATTCCTCATGGCTTCGCACCTGTATGGAGGAGAAGGAGTTCTGGAGGCGGCGGAAATGCTCTGCGTCCTTGAAGAGGGCGCGTGCAAGTGCGGAGAGATGCACTGGCTCATGGTCGCCGTAGTAGTTATCCGCAATCTCTGCAAAGGTATGCTCGCCAGGTGATTCGACGAAAACCTCCCAGATCAGGGCAGTATCGACCGAGGCGACCTCGGCGTCGATGGCGGCCTGGATTTCCGCTGGAGCCTGCTTGCTTGAAGGCACGCCGTAGGAGGCGATGATTTGCTTGTTCGGAACTTTCGTCGAGACGTCCGTCTTGACAGCCTTGAGCTGGACACGCCCCCCGTCGCCGTCTTTGACAACGGTGCCGAGTGCGAAATCATTGCCCGCGAAATAGTCGAGAATTGTACCAGAAGGATAGGCCATAGAACGAGTTGAAGGGGAAAATTAGTCTCCGTATGTTGGGATGACCCAGAACATGATGCACGTCCATTGGCAGACAATGCCGCCCAGGACAAAGACGTGCCAGATTGTGTGCATGTACGGGGTGTAGTCCATGAGGTAGAAAATGACGCCCAGGGTGTAGAGGAGGCCGCCGACGGTCA
>JAFTAC010000589.1 GCA_017458805.1 Victivallales bacterium
ACTGGCTTGCGAGCTCAAGGGCTTTCAAATTGGCTGCCGAATCGAGCATCCGCAGCGTTTTGTCAACTACTTCCAATACGGGATGGAGGTGCCATATCCAGCACTCGGTGCGGCAGAGTATCTCTTCTCCACGCATGGGACGGAGCGTGTGGGCGGCGCCACTACCTTCTGCATGTGCCCAGGCGGTGAAATCCTGCCTGCCACCTGCACGGAGGGCACGCTTGCCACCAACGGCATGAGCGAGTCCAGGCGCGACGGCGATTATGCCAACGCCGCCATCATCACCACTATCACGCCTGGCAGTTTCTCCACGCCGCAACAGGCTTTTGAACTGCTGAACTCGCTGGAAAAACAACTTTTCATCAGGGGGGGCAAGAACTACACCTGCCCTGCGCAAATGCCCGCCGATTTCATAACCCCTCGGCATGGGCGCATCCCGCGCGAAACCAGCTACCGACTGGGGCTTCAGCCTGCACGGCTGGACAGCCTCCTGCCACGCAGTGCTGCCGATGCACTTCGCGCAGCCCTCATCCGCTTTGACAAACTGGCCCCTGGGTACATTGAATACGGGCTGATGGTCGGGTTGGAAACCAAGGTCTCCAGTCCCATACGCTTTCTGCGAGATGGGGAGACTCGTGCCACTTCCTTGCCTGGGCTCTATATGGCAGGCGAAGGTGCAGGCATGGCGGGTGGCATCGTCTCAGCCGCCATCGACGGCATCCGCCTGGCGGAAAAGCTGCTGGAAACACCTCGCTGAAGTGCGGCGCACAGGACAGGGGGTGCCACCGCGCTGAAGCGCGGCGCACAGGACAGGGGGTGCCACCGCGCTGAAGCGCGGCGCACAGAACAGGGGGTGCCACCGCGCTGAAGCGCGGCGCACAGAACAGGGGGTGCCACCGCGCTGAAGCGCGGCGCACAGGACAGGGGGGCCGCGCAAGGAGCAGGAGGGTCAGTCCTTTGTATTTACATTATATTGCAGGGTGATGTCTGCGAAGGAGAGGGTGGAGCCTTCCTTGAGCTTGATTTTCAGGATGGCGTCAAGGCGTTCAAATGCCTCCAGCATCTTCTCCTTGTCGCAGGGGATCAATATCAAAAGCCCTTTGGGAAAGATGGGATTCGAGAAGAGGGGCTTGAGGTTGCACTCCAGGCGTTCGCGCTCGTAGTTTATCCGTATCACGTAGGGGGTGAAGGCAGCACCATCGATTTGTGGACGTATGTTGACCTCATTGATGAAATCGACGGCGGAGAGCAGGTACTTGTCCTCCGACTTCGTTCCCATCGGGAGATAGTCTGCGTTCTGAACGCCTGTGATATACGGGAGGTTTTCGTCGATTCCCTTGTTGTCATAGCGTGGGAAGACGAAGCCTTGTGCATCGATGAAGCCCGTGACAGCCTGTGCATTGCTGACGAATGCGAGGGGAGTGCGTTCTTTGATGCGGATGTCTAGCGTGCCTGGCAGGATATGACGGATTTCCACATTTTCGACAATTGGTATTTCAAGAAAGGTTTTGCGCAGTTTATTCAGGTCAAGGGTCAGAAGATTCGTGCGTCCAATGACACAGCCCCCTTTTTCCTCTCCAAGTTCCTCCAGGTAGGTCTGTATGCTTCTGGAAGTGAAGTGCGTTGTATCTTCGAATTGTATTTCCCTGAAAACAAAATGCGGGTTTTCATTGAACAAGAAGCTGTTAAGTCGCCCAAGACCCCATAGCACCAACATGACAAGCAGAAGAATGCTGAGGATGAATAGACCCCAGCGAACAACCATTCGCCGCCCACGCTGGATGGCCATGTTATTTCTGCCCTTGGATTCGTCTGTCACGACTTGCACGACTGTCTTGTTCGATGCCATATAATATCCTTGGATGCAAGTGTTTCTAGATTTCAGTGGCGACGAGGGAATACTCGTCTGCAGAGACTATTTCAGCCTCCACGAAGCGGGGTTCTATGTATTTGCGTTTCGTGGTGACCTTTACAAGCTGGTCCACTTCTGGAGCATCTGCCGCAGTGCGCCCCTCCCACTGCCTTGACTTCAGCTGCGTCTCCAGAAGCACACGAACCTTTTTGCCGACCATCGCCTTGTTCTTTTCAAGGGAGATTGTGGCCTGAAACTCCATGATTGCAGCCTTGCGCTGTTCCGCCACCTCTGCTGGCACAAGACCCTCCTTCATGGCGGCAGCTGGCGTTCCCTCCTCTGGCGAAAAGGCAAACACGCCAAGACGGTCAAACTTGAACTCCTTGACAAAGGCAAGCAGCTCTTGGAAATCCTCCTCTGTCTCGCCTGGAAAACCGACTAGGAAGGTGGTGCGGATGGCCAGTTGTGGATAGTAACAGCGGATTCTTTGCAATAGCTCCCGTGTCTTGTCACCGTACATGCCACGCTTCATATTTTGCAGGACATTGGAGGAGATGTGCTGCAAGGGAATGTCCAGATAGGGGACGACATGCCGCGAGTTGGCTAATACGTCCAGCAGACCATCCGTCAGATGGAGGGGATGGGTGTAGAGGACGCGCAGCCAAAAATCGCCCTCCAGGCGGTCGCAACGACGCAGCAATGCCTCCAGGTTCTCCTGGGGCTTCAAGTCGATGCCGTAGCGGGAGGTGTCCTGCGCGATGAAGTTCAGTTCAAGTGCGCCATTGTTCAGCAGCTGGACGCACTCTTTTTCCACGGATTCAGGCGTGCGGCTGCGCTGATTGCCTCGGATAAGCGGGATGGCACAGTAGGCGCAGCGATGGTCGCACCCCTCTGCAACCTTCACGTATGCATAGCTTTCGGGTGTCAACGCCACGCGCGGGGTCTCATCCGTGTAAAGATAGGTTGGGAGTTCACGGCTGATTTCATGTTTCGCCGCATTATCTAGGCAGGCGCAAATCAGTTCAGGGAGGCGAGGTACGTCGTCAAGCCCGGCAATCAAATCCACCTGGGGATAGCTCTTCTGGATTTCCAATGGCGCGCGCTGCGCAAGGCAACCTGCAACCACGATGATTCTGCCTGGGGCACGTTCCTTCCACGCCACCGCCTCATCCATATATGCGTAAGACTCTTCCTTCGCATCACGAATAAAACCGCAGGTGTTGATGAGGTAGATGTTTGCGTCTTCAGGGTTTTCGGCGATGTAGAAGCCATGGGTCACCATGGAGCCACACATAACCTCTGAATCGACCAGATTCTTCGCGCAACCCAAGCTGACCAGATAGACTATTTTATCTTGTGATTTCGACATGTTCCTTGCTTCCCATTTTGATTCAGCCACCACCCCTACAGCTCTTTAAGAAAAAGGCTGTCAAGGCGTTATATCCTTGACAGCCACCTTCTTTGCGCATAACCACAATGGGCTGTTATTTCGCAGGCTCTGCTGGCTTTGCCTCTTCGGCTTTCGCAGGCTCTGCTGGTTTCGCAGCATCTTTCGCGGGCTCTGCGGGCTTGGCTTCTTCGGCCTTGGCAGGCTCTGCGGGCGCGGCCTGAACCTCTGTACCTTCAGCCTGCAGCAGCTTCTCCGCCACAGAGGTATTGTCGCTCTTCATGCGTCCAATGACAGTCCCCAGCAGGAGGGTGGAGGTGAGGAAGACAACTGCCAGCCAAGTTGTAATCTTGGTCAGGACGTTGGCAGCCGAGGTGCCGAAGACGCTTTCCGTCACACCGCCACTGACAGCTCCCAGACCACCGCCAGACTTTGTCTGCTGAATCATGATGACGCAGATGAGGAGGATGCTGCTGATAACGGCTATCGTGCCGAGAAAATAGGTCAGAAATGTTGCCATAATGCCCTTTGTAGTGTTTGTGTAACGTTCAATGCTCCAAATGAGTATCTAAATATAAGCCGTATTTCCCATAAATCAACCCAGTAAGTCCAAAATTCTTCCGCAAATAACGCCAGAGGCGAACAGTATAGTTGCGCAGGGGCAGGAACAATAGTTTCTTTACGCCAGAGGCGGAGCCTCTGGCTACGTGTTTTTCGCGCAGGGGCGGTGCCCCTGCTCACCTTACGCCAGAGGCGTGAGCCTCTGGATACGTGTTTTTCGCGCAGGGGCGGTGCCCCTGCTCACCTTACGCCAGAGGCGGAGCCTCTGGCTACGTGTTTTTCGCGCAGGGGCGGTGCCCCTGCTCACCTTACGCCCGAGGCGGAGCCTCTGGCTACGTGTTTTTCGCGCAGGTGCGGTGCCCCTGC
>JAFTAC010000590.1 GCA_017458805.1 Victivallales bacterium
GCTAATTGCTAATTGCTAATTGCTAATTTATCAAAGGACCAGCAATGAAAGTTAAATGGTTTGGCACGAATGCGCTGGAGTTCCAGTGCGAAGACGGCACGGATTTCATGATTGACATGTATGTCAGCCGCAACCGCGAGCAGCTGAACATCCACTCGGAGGTGGAGAAATACGTCACGGGCATCCCACGTTGGGTGTTGATGACGCACGCCCACTGGGACCATCTGGCGGACATGCCGCAGATTATCGCCAAGACGAATACGGTGCTATACGCCTCCGCAACGGCATGCAACATCATGCGGGCGCTGGAGGTGCCCGAGGCGAATCTGCGTGAAATCCACTATGGCGATCATCTTGAGCTTCCTGGCGGCGTCACTGTCGATGTGATTGAATCGCGCCACAAAGGGCAAGCGGGCGAGGCGTTTGGCTATGTGGAACCTCCTTCGCGGGAGAGCCTGGCCACCGCAAACAACTGGCGGTGCGGCGAGGTATTCGCCTTTCTGATTCATGCGGACGGCAGATGCATCCTGAATGCGGGATCAGCCAATTTCGTTGATACTGGAAAGCCTGTGAGCTGCGATGAGTTCTTCTGCGGTATCAGCCGTTGGGAGGAGGGCTTTCCAGAGTTGATTCAGAGGAATGTCCGCTTCAGCACCCTCATTCCGACACACCACGATGAATTCCGTAAACCGCTCTCGGAGTTTGCATTGCGTGGTGACCTGCCGAGGCTCAAGGAGGCCATTCCGACACTGGTAGCCAAAGAGATTCGTCCACTGGAATGGACGCAACTTTGTTAGAAAGTACTATCTTGCTCTTAGAACAGAGCAAAAAAATAGCCCTTGATAAGATTGGGAAGAGAGGGAGGAGGGAAGGGGGATAATCTCATCAAGGGCCAAGGGAAGCAAATCATCGGTTCAAAACTGAACTTTCTGTCTGCTAAAAGGATTGACCCTCGAAAGGTTGGGAAGAGAGGAGGAGGAGGAGGAAGGAGAGGGTATAAGTGTCCCCTCGAGGGCCAAAGCTGGCAAGGAAAAAGAATTGACTTTTTCCTCTATGTCAAAAAGCGGTCAAATTGTCATATTAAATTTCATCCGAAATTCTGTAACAATTGACATTGGTGCAAAGTAGGAAAACTTTGTCGAGTTGCCATTCTTAACACGTGATATACTATATCTCCATTTTCAAGTTTGTCAAATCAACAGGTGAAAAAAAGCGTGTTTTTTGACGAATCGTCCTTGAAAAAACAAGTTTAGACAAGAAAAAAGGAGGTATCCTTGAAATGTGTCCTATTTTGTCGTGTTTTGAAGGGAATCCTCGTGAAAACATGGTGACAAAAATGACGGAATTTTTGCAATATATTTGAAATGATTTGCTTGGAGCTTGCTACTCTGGCGTGTTTTACTCTAATGGGCAGTGGATGTTGCTGTGCTGGAAATTAGCGATGGTTTGGGCGAGGCCGTCGTCCAGACTGGTTGTAAGAAACTTGTTGATTATCGGGCGTGAATAGGAGAGGTCGGGAGCCAGGTCTTCCATTTCCTCGTGTGAAGCCGAGGCGAGGGAGACGAGTTCGCCGCCTTTGCAGATGGTAATGATTTTGTGGGCCAGGTCTGCAAGTGAAATGGTTTCCTCGCCCATGACGTTAAGGAGCTGTTTTGCATCGCTGTCGGGGAGTTGCAGCAGGAGTTCTGCAACGTCGTCGGCAAAGGTGAAGGCATGCGTGTCCTTGCCATCGTCAAAGACCCGAAGGGGATTGTTGGAAAGGGCTTTTTTGATGAACTGGGTGATGGTGGAGGTGCAGTATTTCTGCATGTCCTTGCCATAGCAGTTGAAAATTCGGATGAGCCTGACATCGGTGCCGTTGCTTTCGCGGCTTTGCCGCGCCAGCGCCTCTGCATAGACATTCGCCTTCTGCCAGGCCTCGGGGAAGAGCATGTAACGGCAGGTGGCAATGCCTGGGATGCGGCTCGTGTCCCGTAGGGAAAGGCCCACATAGACGGCCTTGGTCTTTTCGGCCAGGGTGATGGCCTTGCGAGCAAGGGAGTTGTTGAGGTCGAGCATTTGCAGGAAAAAGACCTTGTTACGGGCATGGCACAACTGCAGGCCGAAGTAATAGACAGCACGTACCTCGCCTTCTGCCACGTCGGGGGTGGACATGGCGCAGCTGAATGAGGGAGTATCCTTGAATCGAGCAAAAAACTCCTGTTCCGCGTGGGGCAGGGAATCGACGGCTATGACCTTGAAGCCTTGCTGGAGAAGCTTTTCTATCAGGACGCAACCAAGAAAGTTGGCGCCTTCGAAAACAATGACCGTATCGCGCATGATGAAACCTCCAAAAGCTAAGCGAAATCAGAGGCCGCCGGAGACTTCCAGGACGGTACCCGTGATGTACTCCGATTCCTCCGACGCGAGGAAAAGAACGGCGTTTGCGACATCCTGCGGGGTGCCGAAACGCTTGAGAGGCACGCTGTTCTTGTAGGCGGTGGCCTGCTCTTCGGGAAGGCCGCTGATGAACTCCGTGTCGATGAAGCCAGGCGAGACGCAGTTCACGGTGATGTGGCGTTTGGCGACCTCCTTGGACATGGACTTCATCATCGCCACCTGGCCCGCCTTGGAAGCGGCGTAGTTTGCCTGCCCTTCGATACCGATGCGGCCCGAGGGGGAGGTGATGCCGATGATGCGTCCCCAGCGCTTGCGGAGCATCCGCTGGGAGGCCAGCTTGAACATTGTGAAACTGCCGTTCAGGTTGACGTTGATGACCTTGTCCCAATTCTCCTTGGGAAGCATCGCCACCACGCCATCGATGCGGATGCCCGCGCAGTTTACGAGGATGTCCAGATGGTCATTCTCCTGGTCAAAGGAATTGAAGAAGGCTTCGACAGCGCTGTAATCTCCTACATCGCATTTGATTGCAGTCAATTTTCCCTTGTATTCCACCTGGCTATCGACAAAAGCGTTGGCTGCCTGGTCGTTGGATGCATACAAGGCATAGACACGGGCGCCCGCCTTCAGGAGGGCTGTTGTGACTGCGGCGCCGATGCCGCGGGTGCCGCCTGTGACGACGGCTGTTCGGTTGGAGAAATCGTAGGTGATCATGGTGTCGAAGATGGATTGGAAGACGTTGTGGAAAAACTGCCGTTTTTTTGTAACAGTTTGTTAGACAAAATAGTAGAAGGTGCTTTTTGCTGGGTTAAGAACTCTCCTGCTATTCGTCAAGATGGGTTACCTCTTGAGTATAAAGCAGGTGGGGGTGCCCATCAGCTTCAACTCGGTTGCCAGAGCGGTTGCGGTCTTGTCTTCTGGATCGTCTGCCAGCAGGAGAACCTTGGCCCAGGAGTCGATAGTCGCATTGACGGAAGAGTCCTGGAAGGTGGTTGCATGCATGGCGTCGCAGGCCTTGCAGGCACGTCCAGAGAAGACAAGGAGCAGGGGGACCTGGTTGTCGGTCGCCTTCTGGCAGGCCTCCTCGTATGAGGCTGACCAGCCAGGCAGGGGGCCAGTGGAGCTCCCTGTTTTGAGGAGGCGGTATGCCACCACCCCATAATATACGGCAAAGATAAAAATAAGCAAAGCGAAAAGTCGTCGAATGGTGATCATCCATGCTCCTGGGCGTGGAATCTTGGCTAGACCGATGGCGAGAACGGGCCATGGGAGGGCCATGCCAACCCCCAGGACAAAGGGAATGAAAAGGCCGGCCGGGTTGCCCTGGGAGTATTGGCTGGTGGCCAGAAGGAGCGCCCATATCAGCACGGGGGCCACGCATGCTCCCGCCAGGATGGCGGCGAGGCACCCCATCAGGAAGGCGCCGACGGGGCCGCCTATTCCAATTCTGTGCCTGAAGCGCGCCAGGTCGATGCTGAAGATGTCCAGCATGGCCAAACCCAGGAGAATGAAGAGCAGGGCGATGCAGAGGTTGAAAACAGGCGAGTGGTTGATGGAGCCGAACTGGGCGCCTGTCAGCACAGTGACAATGCCGAGCAAGCCGTATGAGAGGGCCATTCCAAGCCCATACAACCCACTGTTCAGCAGTCCCTTGCCACGTGAGATGCCATCGCCTGTTGCGTCGATGATGGCCAGGTTGATGGGAAGCATTGGCAGGACGCAGGGGGTCAGGTTCAACATCGCGCCTAGTGGGAGCAGCAGGAGAAGTGCCAGCCAGATACCGTATTTTTGCGTGGCTGCCAGCAGAATGTTCTCATCGTTTTGCGCAGACTGTTCTGCCTTCTGGCAGAAATCTAGGAACTGCTTCGGGGAGAGGTAGCCTGTTGCTGTGGCGACGACCTTGAAGCCGCCGAGGGCAGTGGAGGTGGCTGGCGCGGCCGCTGGCAAGGACGCCTGAGTTGTGCCGTCTCCGTTGACTGTGATGACGGTGCTTTGGGGCAGGAGGCAGACGTCGCCGCTGCATCCCTGCCAGTCGATGGTGATGTTGAACGGTTCTTGTGGAACAGGAGGTGAAAGCAGATAGCGGATGGTCGGCGTGCCTTCCAATACCTGGCTTTCCGTGTCGGGGTCTGTTTTTGTTGGCAGGGGACGTGCAAGCGATGCCTCGACACCTTGGGGAAATCTCACTGCAAAGGATTCGGCGAAGAGGTGTGCGCCCTGTTCAATCTCCACGACTAAATCCAGATAGGCGACTTCCGCCTCTTGACGTATGACGGGCTTGAAGGTCGCCAATTCGGCAAGAAGAATGGCGGGCAGAGCGAATACGGTCAGAAGAAATGTGCGCATGTAGGAATCCTGGTATGAGGCAAGTGTGGTATGAGGCAGGTGTGTTTTGAACAAACGATTAATATGCAGGATTATTGTGTCCAAATATAACGTTTTTTTGGCTGGATTGCAATCGACTTGTTGTTATTTTTCAGCCTCTGATACGCTATGTTCCCCGAGCGGGCAGTTGACTAAAGGTTTCTTTTAGAAAAAACAGAAAACACAGATTGCACATATTGCACGGATTGCATGGATGTTTACAGCCGCGGAACGCGGCTGAAAACGGGGATTATATGGGGACGGCAAAAATGAACCGCGAAGTGCCGTGAACGGCGCTTCGCATCTGTGTAATCTGTATAATCTGTGGTTAAAAAAACTTTATGGGGAAAAGAGCTTTCTGGATAAAAAGGAGAAAAAAACGGCAAAGGGATTGAATAATAGGAAAAAGGTGGTATAATTATAGGAAACAAACCATAGCTAAAACCTGTTTATAATACAAGACATTAATGGAGACACAAGAAATGAAAAAGAGATTCACCCTGATTGAACTTCTAGTCGTCATCGCCATCATCGCCATCCTGGCGGCCATGCTGCTGCCCGCCTTGAGCAAGGCCCGCGAGAAGGCGCGCCAGATTTCCTGCACCAGCAACCTGAAGCAGCTGGGCCTGGCACTGAACATGTACACGTCCGACAATCAAGACTGCCTGATTTTCGCCGAATACCGTAACGCCGACACAACCACAATCAACATTGCCACGGGCGTCACAAACTTCAACAACCACTACTGGCACTCCTACATGTATCCCTACATTGGAGATGTCAAGCCCTTCCAGTGCCCATCCTCTTCGCATGTCAATACAATCGTTGGCTATGGCATCAGCTATGGTGGCAACTCGTATGGCA
>JAFTAC010000591.1 GCA_017458805.1 Victivallales bacterium
GCCCTCCCGCGCCTCTCCACGCCCTCCCGCGCCTCTCCACGCCCTCCCGCGCCTCTCCACGCCCTCCCGCGCCTCTCCACGCCGCGAGGGCGCGGGGCTAGTTTGGGGTAAAGCCAGTGAGGCGGCAGAAGTTATCGTGGAAGATGGCTTTTCGTTCGGCGGGGGTGAGGGGCTCGTGGAGAACGCCAGCCACGAACATGGCGGGATTGAGGACGGGAAAGTCTGTGCCGAAGAGGAAACGCTCCACGCCAATGCGGTCGATGCCCCAGCGGAGCATGTGCCAGCGGAGGAGCCCCTGGCCAGAGAGGTCGAAGTAGGCGTTGGGGTGCTTTTCAGCCAAGGTGTAGCTGGCGTCGCAGCCGATGGTGCCAGGGTGCGCAATGACGATTTTCAGGCGCGGGTGGCGTGTCAGCAGGCGGTCGAGGTCGTCATAGCTGGAGGGGTGCAGATTCAGCAGCATGCCCAGGTCGCTGACCACATCCAGTATTTTCGCCAATTCAGGCGTCGCATATTCACGGTAGCCCTGGACGTAGCCTGCGATTTCGCCGACCCAGCGGAAGCCCATGTCGTAGAAGCGTTTGACGGCGGCGATTGAGGCTTCGGGGTAGTTCGGATGGATATTGACACCTGGGTAGAAACGCTCTCCGAAGTGCTCACGCCACTGCAGGACGGTTTCGTTTTCTTTCTCGACGACATCGGGCATGGTGCCGTCATTGCGGATGTTGCAGGTTCCGCAGAAATAGGAGATGCCGGCGCCAGAAATCTCCTGCTGGTACTGGTCGTAGTCCCTAGGCCCCGTCAGGGGACAGTCGCGGTTGAAGTAGGGATGCGCGTGTGCATCAATGATTGGGTAGTCAATTTCGGGGATTGGGCGGCTGTTCCATTCCATTGGTTGCCTCGTTGTATTGTGATAGAGCCTCTTTAAGCCTCATGATTCTCCAGTGTGCATAAACAGTCAGCCGAATGGGGATGCCTGCGAAGCATTGGATGGCACTGGTGCGTATTCTGTAAATAGTGGTATCTGTGTACCCAGGGCTTTGGGGAAGGTTGAATGCGGCAGTGTCGGCCAGGAGTTTCTTGTATTCTGGCGGGAAGGGGGCGTATGGAATGCCGATGAACTGCGAACAGTCTTCTCTTACCTCCTCTAGCATTTTGTAGGCAGAATGGTCGGTCATGGTATAGTGCAAGGTCTCTGCCAAAAGATTGTCGAGTAGCTTCATTGTGGAGGGTTCTTTTGTGCATACGCATTTTATGGCGATAACCTCAGCGGCGAGAAAAATGAAATCCTCACGGTCCCAAAGAGAATCGTAAAGAGAGTTCTCTGCCGGGCGCGGAATGGGGAGCGCTGCCAGCTTTTCAGCTGTGGCTACGAGTGCAGCGTTCTCTTTAAACCAGGAGAGTATTCTTTCAGAAGAATCGTGACGAGCATCGTTAAAAAGCTTGTAATGTGGAGGGGGCTCCTTCAAAAAATCAAGTATAAACTGTTTGTATGCCGTGAAATCGCTCTCTGGCGGGGCGGCGGCGAGAAGCTCCTCGCGTGTAGGGATGTGGCCGCCGATGGCTTCTTCGATTTGGGTAAGAACAGTTTTCTTGTCGGCGTAGCCCACTTGGATGACATGGATGATGCTGCCACAGAGAAGCAGTGTCCAGAGGGCGAGGCCAGAGGCGAAAAGTCCCCACTGGCGGCGGGAAATAATCTCTTCGGCACGGCGCAAATCAAGTGTGTTGAACACTGCCAGGGCGTATGAGCAAAGGGAGCACAGCGCGAAGAACATCATTTGCGTGCGGTCTGGATTTAGGACGCCCATCAGGAACCAGAACACACCGAGCCATTGCGCACCGCCCAGCAAGATGCCTGCGACGGCGCAACCTGCGGTCACCTTGCGGTGCTTTTTCAGGGCGACTGCCACGATGAGGCAGTGGCAGAACATGGGGCCGCCTATGATGCAAGGCACTGTGCAGAGCATTCTGCGCCTGAGGCTCCAGCCGAGCGCCTCGCCCAGAAGCCTTCTCAGGTTGAGCAGAATATACGAGATGGCGATGAGGGAGCCTGTCAGGGAAACGATGGAGATGGCGGTGAACGTCCAACCACCGCCAATATAATCAAGCAGAAGCGCCAATGCGCAGAAGGCGGGAAGCCACACGAGTGCGCAGATGCTCTCGCCCGCTGAAAAGGGCAGTAGCTCCGTGTTCTGTGCCTCCTCTTTCATCTCACATTATGCGAGGCCGACGGCGGTGCGGACGCGGTCCAGCGTGGCGCGGGCTACCTTGCGGGCGCGGGATGCACCGTCCTGCAGGATGTCTTCGACCTTCTGTGGATTGGCGGCCAGCTCCTTGCGGCGTTCGCGGGCCTCGCGGAAGTACTCCTCGTACTTCTCGTAGAGAGCCTGCTTGGCGTGGCCGTAACCCATGCCGCCCGCCAGATAGCGCTGGCGCAGCTCCTCCTGCTCTTCGGGGGTGGCCATCAGCTTGAATAGCTTGAAGACGTTGCAGGTGTCGGGGTTCTTTGGTGCCTCCATCGGCGTGCTGTCCGTCACGATGCTCATGAACTTCTTGCGGATGGGCTTACCCTCGCCGAAGATTTCAATGGCGTTGTTGTAGCTCTTGGACATCTTCTGGCCGTCGAGGCCAGGAATCACGGCGACCTCCTCCGCAATCATCGGCTCGGGGACGACAAGCGTCTCGCCGTAGCGGTTGTTGAAGCGGATGGCGATGTCGCGCGTCACCTCCAGATGCTGCTTTTGGTCCTTGCCGACGGGGACGGCGTTGGAGTCGTAGAGCAGGATGTCGGCGGCCATCAGGACAGGGTAGGCGAAGAGGCCGTGGTTGGCCTCCTGGCCGTGCGCCAGCTTGTCCTTGTAGCTATGGCAGCGTTCAAGCAGGCCCATCGGCGTGAGGCAGCTCAGAATCCAGCTGAGCTCCTGCACCTCGTTCACGTCGGACTGGCGGAAGAATACCGTCTTTTCTGGGTTAATGCCGCAGGCGAGGAAGTCCAGCGCCACGTTGAAGGTCCGCTCGCGAAGAAGGGCGGGGGCGGGGAGCTGGGTCAGCGCGTGGAAGTTTGCGATGAAGTAGAAGCACTCGTTGTTGTCGTCCTCCTGCATCTGGATGGAGGGGCGCATCATGCCGAAGTAGTTGCCGAGGTGCAGGGTGCCAGAGGATTGGACACCCGAAAGAATGCGTTTTTTAGCCATAGTGGTTTTTCCTTTTTGTGTTATTGCGCGGGCAGAGCCCGCGCATCTCCACGCCGCCATTGCGCGGGGCAGAGCCCGCGCATCTCCACGCCGCCATTGCGCGGGGCA
>JAFTAC010000592.1 GCA_017458805.1 Victivallales bacterium
ATAGACATGGGATTCGTGTAGTTCAGGAACCAGGCGTTGGGGCAGACGGCACGCACGTCGTTGGCGAACCCCTCCAGCACCTTGATGGTGCGCAGGGCGCGGAAGATGCCGCCGATGCCGATGGTGTCGCCAATTGTCTGGCGAAGCCCGAATTTCTTGGGTATCTCAAAATCAACGACGGTGGAGGGTTCATAGCCGCCGACCTGGATGGCGTTGATGACAAAATCAGCCCCGCGCAGGGCTGCACGGCGATTGCGAACTGCAAGATGCGCCGAGATTTTCGCCTTGTTGCCATTGATGTTGGCATTCAGATTGCACAGCATCCGATAGGACTCGTTCAGGCGGTCGGGGTCAATGTCATAGAGCGCATATTCAGCGTCTTTCAAGCAGTCGGTAAGGAGGCAGTCGCCAAGGATGTTCTTGGCAAAAACAGTGCTTCCAGCACCCATAAACGTGATTTTGGTCATCTTGCTTTCCTTGGAAATGGTCTGATGTGTCAAAAAAAACGATGAGGCTATAATATAATGCGTAAACGCCATTTGGGCAAATCAGCAGGTCGTAATTTGCTTAGCAATCAGCAATTGAGTAGGAGTGGACAGTAGTGCTTCCCCTATCTGTGTGAGAAGCCAATTGCCACTTGAAGATTCAAGCGTTGGGAATAACTGTTTTCGCCAGATGCCCTTGAATTTTAGGAGGCTCTGTGTATAATAATAGAAAGCATTATGGAAGCAAAACAATTGAGGCAAGAAAGGATATGAGCGAGAGCGACCAGAACGAACAGGAACGCAGGAAACTGGAGGCCATCACCATGTCGGCAGGGCTGTCGCGTTGCCTGGACAAAGGCGGCAAACACATCCAGGCATACGCAGACCTTCTTGAGGAGGAGTGGGATGGCAGGCATTCCGCACTCCACTTCATAAAAGACGGCAGGGATATCGTCCAAAATCTGCTTGCCTGGAACAACTCCCTGATTTCCTCTCTCCATGAAGGAGTTGCACTGGAACTACTCTCCATCCAGCCGCTCCTGGAAGGTGTCGCCCGCAACTGCCCCAAAGCCATGAAGGAGGACTTCCGTCTCGATGTCGAGAAAGATTCCTTCGCATTGGTCCATGCGACGCTGCTTCAGTCCGTCCTGTTAGAGATGGCGAGGGCAGTCTCAGAGCTGCCCCAATGCCAGGAACTGGGGTTCAGTTGCTTCACCGAAGAACTTGACAGCAGCACGGCCAGCATCCTGCGAACCGACATCGAGCCTGGAACCTACATCGCCATCGCCCTCACCTCCTACCCCATTCAGGAACTCTATCTTGACGAATACGTTGCCATCGCCGAATACAAGGGAAACTACTGGATTGGTGGCGAATCCCCCTCCCCCCGTTTTCTGCACTGGCTTGGAACAGCCGCCCTCCATAAGGGCGAGCTGCTCGTCCACAAGGACAATGGTTCCGGTGAAGACGGAAGCCTGCTCTTCCTGCTCCCGCGTTCCTCTGCCGTATCGGATGGCAACCTAAACGCGAAGACCGTCAACGGGCGTCCCGAAACCATTTTGGTGGTGGATGACGAGGACATGATATGGCTGGTGGTCATCAACATGCTGAACAGCCTGGGCTATACGGTGCTGCTGGCGGAAAACGGCAAGGAAGCGGTTGACATCTACAAGGGCAATCCAGGCGCCATCGACCTGGTGCTGCTGGACATGGTCATGCCTGTGATGAATGCGCACGAGGCGTTCCCACTGCTGAAGGAGGCCGATCCCAATGTGCGAGTCCTGCTGGCCAGCGGATACGTGGAGGAGGAGGACGTACAGGACCTGCTCTCCAACGGCGCCATCAGCTTCATGCGCAAACCCTACCTATTGAAAGACCTTGCGCGTCGCATCAGGGACATTCTCGACAAGACTGAACATGACCATGACAAGGCGTGACGGACAAAGATTTGGCAAGGAGCCAC